>CAMVRW010000323.1 GCA_947169985.1 uncultured Butyrivibrio sp.
AACCTCCAAATAAAATAGTCCCTGAGACATCATTGTTTCCAAAGACTATTCTACTATCAGGCTATGTTTAAGGAAGAACACCTAATATCTACCAGTTACGGTACAACTTCTCTTTTCGCAGGTCTTATCAAGTGTGGTGAATGCGGAAAGGCTCTTACAATCCGTAAGACCAATGCTAAGTGCCCGCAGGATATATATGCTTGTGTGACATATAACAGGCATGGTAAGAACCATTGCACACAGCACCGTGTTGAGTTTGATGCCCTTTACAACATTGTTTTCGACGAGATCAAAAGCCTTGCAAAGCAGACAGTTGATGCAGAAGAGGTAGCAAGAAGCCTTGCAGATGCCTATGAGCAGGAGCGTGAAGAACAGAAAGAACTGTTGGAGCGCAATATAGCTAAGGCTAAGAGCAGAATTGAGACCTTAGACCGCATGACATCTAAGCTTTATGAGGATCTTCTTTCAGGGAAGATATCCGAGAGCATTTTCGGATCCATGATTGAAAAGACCAAGACAGAGACTGAAGATCTTGAAAAGCAGATTGCAGCAGATGAGAAACGCCTTTCTACAAACGACAGTGAGAGCGGTAATGCAAGAAAATGGATAGACCTAATCAAGGACTATGCAGATATTACCGAGCTTGATGCCGACACCCTTAACCGTCTGGTTAAGCAGATCGTTGTTCACGAAGAAATTACAGAGGGCGGAGACAGGAACATCTCCATGGAGATTCATTACAACTTCCGTCCAACAGATGAATCTAAGACCTATAATCTTTCTGAGGTAGCTGAGGCAAATTCTTATGCCAAGGCTATGTAAGACAAATTCTATAAACTTCTACGGTACAGAGTAGCTATAATTCTAGCTACTTTGTACACCTTAATATTTCCATCAAATTTGGTATAACACAGCTGATGGCGGGAGGTGGTGTTGCCTTAATCGGAACAACACTCATTCCTCTTCTTTCAGGTCTTTTCTGATTCGCGAGGGGAAGCATTACAACTAAATATGGTACTCATAAAGAGCTGGCATGTGAAAAGACATGACCAGCTCTTTTCTAACAAAGAACTAAGAACAGGAGACACAGATTGGACAGATTATTTGAACAGATTGAGGAGCACTTAAAAGAGCTGATAATCCCTTATCTCATGAGCTGTCTAAGCTCCATGTTTAACTGCGTAAATGACGAGGTGGGAGCGATTGCATCTGATGTTGCGACGACACCATCAGCCTTTTCTCCGTCAGTCTTTAACATGATCAGAAACATATCCGATACTGTCATAATGCCGATTGCCGGCATAGTCCTGACGTTTGTAGCCTGTTATGAACTGATACAGCTGATAATCAGCTACAACAACCTGGCTAACTTTGAGACTTGGTTCATCTTCAAGTGGATACTAAAGACAACTGTAGCAGTTGAGCTTATCACACATACATTTGATTTCACCATGGCAGTGTTTGATGTAGCCCAGCACGTTATCACACATGCCGGAGGAATAATCAGTGCTTCCACAGCAATCGATGCATCAGCTCTGGCGGCCATGCAGTCAACTATTGAAGCAATGGATATATGGAGCATCTTTGCTCTGTTTTTTCAGGTTTCGATAATCATGATACTGACGCAGCTTGCGTCAAAGATCATATTTGTCATCATCATGGTACGTATGATTGAGATCTACATGTATGTTTCCATGGCTCCGATACCATTTTCAACATTTGGCAGCAAGGAACACGGAATCATAGGAATCCATTTTGTTAAGAGTCTGTTTGCACTTGGCTTTCAGGGATTTCTAATCATGATATGTGTTGGTATCTATGCAATGCTTATAGCATCAGTTTCATTTTCAGCAGATATAGTCGGTTCATTATGGAAGGTGCTTGGATATACATTCCTTCTTGGATTGTCCCTTTTCAAGACCAGTACAGTGAGCAAGGCTATTTTGAACGCAATGTAACAGGAGGATTATATGGCAGCTTCGTACATCAGTGTCCCCAGGGACTTAACAAAGGTCAAAAGCAAGATACTTTTCAACTTAACCAAAAGACAGCTCATATGCTTTGGAGTGGCGGCGCTTATAGGAGTGCCGTCATTTTTTCTTATAAAGAGCGTGGCTACAGTAAACGTGGCAGTCATGGGAATGATGGTAATTATGATGCCGATTTTCTTTTTTGCCATGTATGAAAAGAATGGAAGACCATTGGAAGTGTTCCTTGGGCATTTTATTGAGGCCATTTTTGTAAGGCCTAAGAAACGTCCGTATAAAACGGATAACTATTATGCAGCCCTGATGAGACAGGCAGCTGCGGAGAAGGAGGTGGAAAAGATTGTTCGTTCTTCCACTGAAAAATAAGAACACAAGAGAGTTTGATATGCCGGAAGGCTTGTCAAAACGTGAACAGAAAGAAATAAAGCAGGTCATAAAGAATGCACAGAAGAATGACGGAACTCCAAGGACAGCACAGCAGACAATTCCCTTCGAGAGGATGTTTCCCGATGGAATCTGCAGAGTGGGAGTGGATTATTACACCAAGACAATACAGTTCCAGGATATCAACTATCAGTTGGCCCAGCAGGAGGATAAGAAGGAGATATTTGAGGAGTGGTGTAGCTTCCTTAATTTCTTTGACAGCTCCGTTCACTTCGAGCTTTCCTTCATGAACTTTGCTACTGAAGTAGGAGATTTTGAGAAAAAGATAAAGATCCAGCATCAGGATGACAGGTTTAACGACACCCGTGATGAGTATTCCGGAGTCCTTCTTAAAAACATGGAAGCCGGTAACAATGGTCTTACAAAGACCAAGTACATTACGTTTGGTATCCATGCAGACTCTATGAAGTCAGCAAAGCCAAGACTTGTTCATATTGAGATGGATATCCTTAATAACTTTAAGACTCTGGGAGTTATAGCCCGTACATTAAATGGTTATGAGAGGCTTGAACTCATGCATAAAGAAATGCACATGGGAGATACTTCAAAGTTCCATTTCAACTGGAAA
>CAMVRW010000324.1 GCA_947169985.1 uncultured Butyrivibrio sp.
CAGTGAGATGTTCTATGTAAAGGATGATGTACCTCCATGCGGACCTGACTGTAAGCCAGGATGCCACTGCGGTAAGTACACAGAGATCGGTAATGACGTTTTCATGCAGTATGAGAAGCACCATGACGGACATCTTACTCCTCTTGCTCAGAAGAACGTTGATACAGGATGGGGCCTGGAACGTATCCTTGCTTTTCTCAACGGCGTTGATGACGTTTACAAGATCGATCTTCATGCACCTGTTATTGCTTATATTGCAAAAGAGTCAGGAATTGCCTATGAGGCAGATGAGAAGTCTACAAGATCCATGAGAATCCTTGCTGATCACACCAGAACAGCAGTAATGCTCATCGGTGATGAGGCTAAGCTTCTTCCTTCAAATACAGGAGCTGGCTATATCTTAAGAAGACTTATCCGTCGTGCTGTAAGACATGCAAGAGCGCTTTCTCTTAACAAGGCACAGATCCTTGGAGTTGCAACCATCTACCTTGATGAGTATTCAGAGAGCTATGCAAATCTTGTTAAGAACCGTGAGTTTGTCCTTACAGAGCTTGGAAGAGAGATTGACCGTTTCGAGTCAACTCTTGAGAACGGTATGAAGGAGTTCAAGAAGATCCTTGATAAGACTTCTTCAGAAGGCAAGAAAGAGATCGCAGGAAGTGATGCATTCTTTCTTTATGATACTTTTGGATTCCCTGTAGAGCTTACACTTGAGCTTGCAGAGGAAGAAGGTTTCTCAGTAGATGAGAAGGGCTTTGCTGCTTCTATGGAAGAGCAGAAGCAGAAGGCCAGAGATAACCAGAACTTCTCAGCAAACCTTTCAACAGGTGCTGGAGTGTTTGATGGCCTTGATGAGTCCGTTTCAACTGAGTTTGTGGGCTATACATCAATAGAGTGCGATGGAAACGTTGTTGCAATTGCTGATGAGAATGCCCTTGTTCAGGAGCTTTCAAAGGGAAGCAAGGGAACCATCATTACAGATAAGACTCCTTTCTATGGCACCATGGGTGGTCAGGTAGGAGATATTGGTGTTATCAAGACAGCTGATGGCGCTAAGTTTGAGGTTCTTGAGGCTATCCATGTTGCAGGTGGAAGAACAGCTCATGTTGGTCAGGTTGTTGAAGGTTCCTTCAAGGTTGGCAGCAAGGCTACTCTTTCAGTAGATGCTGAGAACCGCGCTAAGACCTGTCGCAACCACTCAGCTACTCACCTTCTTCAGAAGGCACTTCGTGAGGTTCTTGGTGATCATGTTGAGCAGGCTGGTTCTTACCAGGATCCTGATAAGACAAGATTTGACTTCAGCCACCATCAGGCTATGACAAAAGAGGAGCTTCAGAAGGTTGAGGATCTTGTTAACGAGAAGATAGCTGAGGCACTTCCTGTTGTCACAGAAGAGATGACCATGGAAGAGGCTAAGCAGACCGGCGCTATGGCTCTCTTTGGAGAGAAGTACGGCGACAGAGTCCGTGTAGTCAAGATGGGAGATTTCTCAATCGAGCTTTGCGGTGGTACACACGTTGCCAATACAAGCCATGTTGGAATCTTCAAGATTGTTTCTGAGAGCGGTGTTGCTGCAGGAGTTCGTCGTATCGAGGCTCTGACAGGATCAAACGCTAGAAATTATTATAAGAACGTAGAGGCTAACCTTGATGAGGCTGCCAAGATGCTTAAGACTAATGCATCTGATGTTACAGATCACATCAAGAAGCTCCAGGAAGAGCTCAAGGCCCTTAGAAGTGAGAATGAGTCACTTAAGAGCAAGGAAGCAAAGGCTGCTCTTGGAGATGTAACTGATCAGGTTAAGGAAGTAAACGGAGTTAAGCTCCTTGCTGTAGCCCTTAAGGGTGTTGATATGAACGGACTTCGTGACCTGGGTGACCAGATGAAGGCTAAGATCGGAGAGGGCGTTGTTGTTCTTATCTCTGAAGCTGACGGAAAGGTTAACCTTGTAACCATGGCTACAGATGCAGCTATGGCAAAGGGAGCCCATGCAGGAAATCTTGTTAAGGCAATCGCACCTAAAGTAGGCGGAGGCGGCGGTGGTCGTCCTAACATGGCTCAGGCCGGTGGAAAGAACCCTGCAGGTATTCCTGATGCCCTTGCAGAGGCTGAAAAAGTCCTTGGCGAGCAGATTAAATAAAAAATCGCAAAAAACACTTGACGCATATGGAACTTTATGCAATAATGTTACATGTTATGTGAGCCTGTAGGTTCAAAACATAATAAATAACCCAATCAGTCATGTACTTGAAGGGACTGAAGGGAGGGTAAGAGTAGAGATGTCAACTGTAGTAGTAAAAGAAAACGAGACTTTGGATAGCGCACTGCGTCGTTTTAAGAGAAGTTGCGCAAAGGCTGGTATCCAGCAGGAAATCCGTAAGAGAGAGCACTACGAGAAGCCTAGCGTAAGACGCAAGAAGAAGTCTGAGGCAGCAAGAAAGCGCAAATATAACTAAATCAATTAGAAAGTCCCTGGTGTTTTCACCGGGGACTTTTTACGTGGTGTACCAAAAATCTTTTTGCTGTGTTAAAATGTTTCTTGTTACGTTCAATTTTAGAAGGATCATTATATGCGGATTGCAGTTGTAATTGTCATAGTTCTTTTACTGATAGCTGCAGTGGCCCTTATCATATATCACGATACTCACAGCTTTGTTGTCCGTGAGTATGAATTTGGATCAGATAAGGTCAAAAGGGATCTGACCTTCGTTCTTTTGTCAGATCTTCATGGCTATGTATTTGGAAACAACAATGACACACTTATCAGCAAGATAGAAGAGATAGACCCTGATTATATCCTTAGCTGTGGTGATATGATGACGGCCAGCTTCATAGATGGCAGGATTCAGACTGAGGCGGGGGAACATGTCCTTACCAGCCTTTCAAAAAAATATCCCGTGTTTATAGCTAATGGAAACCATGAAGAGAAAATCAAATGCTTCACCTCTGATTTTGGGAATATTTTTGACAGATATAAAAGCGGCCTTTTGAGGGCCGGG
>CAMVRW010000325.1 GCA_947169985.1 uncultured Butyrivibrio sp.
GAGACACAGTTCTTACTGTTGCTGTACTGGCGATAGTAATAACAGCGCCGGTTGGGGCATTTGCAATAGATAGGTCATATAAGAATTTGTTGACAACTTCAAGTTTGTCGACCTAATTGAATATTGAACGTTACATAGCAGTTATCTCAAGCGAGATAGCTGCTTTTTTTGCGCTCATTCTGAGCAGTAACTATTCACTATTCAAAGGAGGTAGACAATGGACTACGAGAAATTCAAACAGGACATGGAGCAGGATGTATTAAAGAATCTTGCAAACAGGGGAATCGAAGCGGAGACCGATGTTCGGCACATTGATAAGTTGAACGATGGGTATGATGCTTTGACAGTGAAAGCACCGGGAAGTGTGATTGGTGTAAATATCAATCTCAGTAGTGCTTTTGAAGCGTATGAGGATGGAAGAGATTATATCGATATCGTGGAGCGAGCTTCTGATCAGGCTGCGAAGGGAATCACAGAGTCAAAGAGCTTTGATATCGATAAGGTCAATGACTATGACCAGATGAAGCAGACGCTTTCCATGGAAGTGGTTTCAGCAGAGAGAAATGCTGACATGCTTGAGAAGGTTCCTCACAAGAACATCGAAGACATGGCGGTGGTATATCGCTTTGTTTTGGATGCTTCAGATGAGGGCAGAGCCAGCATTCTGGTGACAAATCAGCTCCTTGATTCCTATGGCATCACAGCAGATCAGCTTCATGCAGATGCAATGACGATTGCTCCAGAACTTCGCCCGGCAGTGATTAAGACCATGTCTGAGACATTGCAGGAAATGATGGGTGATGAGGCTTTTATGATGATGGGCATGCCGATTGCACCACCAGAGAATGAGCCACTTTTCGTAGCTACAGTTCCAGATAAGGTGCAGGGCGCAAGCGTGCTTGCTTACCAGGATTTCATGGAACAGGCGGCTGAGAGAGTTGGCGGTGATTTCTATGTATTGCCTTCATCAATCCATGAAATTCTCTTGGTAAGAGATGATGGAAGTATGAATCGTGCTGACTTGGAAGACATGGTTCGTACGGTAAATGCTACCGAGGTTCAGCCGGAAGATATCCTCACAGATAGTGTTTATCACTATGATTCCAAGGATAAGGTCTTTGAACTGGCTGAGAAGTTCGAGGAGCGTACTGCCGCAAAGCAGCGTGAATCAGCTCTTGATAAGCTTGCTGATAAGAAGCGTGAAGCTCCAATTCATGAAAGTGTCACTCGTCCTCATGACCGTGGTGGCGAGGCGTTGTAATGAATAAAAAGACAGGCAAGAAGCCCTCTGCCTGTAGAGGATGTCCTTACGGGAAGCATCAGCCATGCATCGGCTGGTGCACCCGTAAAATCCTAGAAGAGATGAGATTGTTAAAGGAGAAGAAAAAATGACGTTTGATTATTTCTATGGCCGCGAAAGCGACCTTTTTTCATTTGTACGAATTCCAAAGCTTCTGTTTAAGGAAGAACGTCTAAAGCGTCTGTCGTCGGACTCCAAGATTCTCTATGGTCTTCTCCTGGACCGTATGAGCTTATCCGCAAAAAACGGTTGGCAGGATGATGATGGCAGAGTCTATATCATCTACACCATCGATGAGGTGCAGGATGACCTAGGATGTGCCAACAAGAAGGCTGTAAATATCCTCGCAGAGCTTGAAGATATCGGGCTTATCGAAAAGAAACGTCAGGGCTTAACCAAGCCAAATCTCATCTATGTAAAGAACTTTTCATCTGAAGTGTTAAAAGAACATTTCCAGAAATGTCAAAATGACACTTCAGGAAATGTGGAATTGACAGGTCAAGAAGTGTCAAAAGGACGAACAAATAATACTGATAATAACAATACTGATTTTAGTGATACTGATTCTATTCCATTCCATTCTGACAGGATACGGCTCTATCGTGAGTCGCCACAGGAAAATGGAATGGAAGGGAATGGAAATGATGCATTACAGATTCGTAAAAAATATCAGGATTATGTGGCTGAGAACATCAGCCTTGAGATTTTAAAAGAGCGATATCCATATCAACGAGAACTGCTAGATCAATTAGCAGAGCTGATGGTGGATGTTCTTTGTTCGACCAAGGATCACATCTGTGTTGGAAAAGAGGACAAACCGGCACCGATTGTGAAGGCACAGTTTATGAAGATTAATTCCATGCATATTGAGTACGTGTTAGAGGGGCTTCAGAAGAACACGACTTTGGTTCGTAATACCAGGCAGTATCTGATTACGACGCTTTATAATGCGCCGCTGACGATAGATGCCCATTACGATACGCTTTTTAACCATGACAGAGCAAATGGATTGATTTAGGAGGAGAAAATGAGTAAGTCACAGGTGATTGCACTTGTTAATCAAAAAGGAGGTACCGGGAAGACGCAAAGCACAGAAAACTTAGGTGTTGGGCTAGCTTCTGAAGGAAAGAAGGTTTTGCTTGTGGATATGGATCCGCAGGGTTCACTTACCATCAGCCTTGGACATCCAAAAGCAGATGAGCTTCCTGTTACCGTGGCGGACATTATGGCGAAGGTTCTTCGGGAAGAGCCAATCGCTCCGGGAGAAGGGATTCTTCATCATCCGGAAGGTGTGGATTTGATGCCAGCTAACATTTCTTTATCAGGAATGGAGGTCTCCCTGGTAAATGTCATGAGCCGTGAACAAGTGCTGAAGGAATACATTGATTCCGTAAAAGGCAATTACGATTATGTGCTGATTGACTGCATGCCATCTCTTGGGATGCTTACCGTAAATGCGTTAGCTGCAGCGGATAGATTAGTGATTCCGGTTCAGGCGCAGTACCTTTCAGCCAAAGGTTTGGAGCAGTTGCTTCAGACAGTGAATAAGGTAAGGCGGCAGATAAATCCAAAGCTAAAGATTGATGGCATCCTGCTAACTATGGTGGATGGCAGAACAAATTATGCGAAGGATATTAGCAACCTGATTCGCGATACCTATGGTAGCAAGCTGAAGGTCTATAAGACAGAGA
>CAMVRW010000326.1 GCA_947169985.1 uncultured Butyrivibrio sp.
AGCGGGGTTTGTTCCAGAAGGGAAGCAGATAAGTTAATAGAGTCCGGTCGGGTCACTGTAAATGGTGCTATTCCTACTGCCGGGGCAGATGTTTCTCAGGAAGACAAAGTTCTTTTGGATGGAAAAGAGCTAAAGGTTAAGGAAAGTTACACCTACCTTGCTTACTATAAGCCCATTGGTGTCACCTGTACCGAAAAGGATGCCCATGCTAAAAGAACTGTCATAGAGGATTTAGGCCTTGATAAAAGAGTTACTTATGCCGGGCGTCTTGATAAGGACTCTGAGGGACTTCTTATCATGACTGACGACGGAAACCTTATCCAGGCAATGATGAAGGGCTCCAAAAGACATGAGAAGGAATATGAGGTCACAGTTGACTGTGAGATTTCCGGTGATTTTCTAAATAAGATGTCAAACGGAGTGTATCTACCGGAGCTTGATAAGACCACAAGAGGTTGTCAGGTGAAAAAGACCGGAAAAAGCTCTTTTAACATAATTCTGACCCAAGGCCTTAACAGGCAGATAAGGCGTATGACAAAGGAGTGCGGAGCTAACGTCATTTCCTTGAAGCGTATCAGGGTCATGAATATTAAGCTTTCAGAATATGACCTTAAGCCTGGGCAGTACAGGCCTATAAGTGAAAAGGACCTTTCAAAGCTCCTTAAGGATTGCGGATTATAAAATAATTGTTGGGGGATTTTAATATGGCAAATGCTGATATAAGAGCTGAGTATGATGCTCTCTGTAAGGAGATAAAGCATCATATGGATTTATATTACAATCAGGATACACCTGAGATTTCTGACTATGAGTACGACCAGCTGATGCAACGGCTTAAAGCTATTGAAAAAGAGAATCCATCCTTTGTCACAAAGGACTCTCCAAGCCAGATAGTTGGCGGAGTAGCGAAGCGCGAGGCTGGTGTCAAGGTTACTCATAACGTTCCCATGCTTTCAATTGAAGATGTGTTTAATAAAGAGGATGTGACACAGTGGGTTAATAAGGTACATTCCATGCACCCGGGTGCTGTCTTTAGCGTAGAGCAGAAGATTGACGGACTCAGCCTTTCCCTTCGCTATAACAGGGATGAAAAGGACGGAAAGCTCCATCTTACTCTTGCAGAAACAAGAGGGGACGGTCTTATAGGCGAGGATGTTACAGCCAATGCACTGGTGATTCCTGATGTTCAAAAGACACTAGACCTTCCTTATGAATATCTGGAGCTTCGCGGCGAAGTTTACATGTCTCACGATGATTTTGAGGCTTTTAATGAAGAGCAGGAGAAGCAGGGAAAAAAGACTGCTGCCAACCCAAGAAACTTAGCTGCAGGAACGTTGCGTCAGCTTGATCCCGAGATCACCAAAAAGCGTGGCCTTAAAATGCTTGTATTTAACGTTCAGGATGGGCCACAGGAGCTACGAGAATCTCACGTAAAAGCAATGGATATTTTGACTGACGCAGGCATTAAGACAGTTTTCCATAAGGCCTGTTCATCGGCACAGGAAGTGGTAGATGCCATAGATGCAATCGGCGAAATGAGGGATGGACTGGACTTTGATCTTGACGGTGCAGTTATCAAGGTTGATAACACCTTGTGGAGAGAGGATTTTCCAGCTGGTTCCAAGTATTCAAGTGGGCATATAGCGTACAAGTATCCTCCTGAGGAGCGGGTTGTTGTAATGGATGAGATACTGGTGGATGTTGGAAGGACCGGTAAGCTCACCTTTACAGGAAGCTTCCATGACAGAGAGACCGGAAAACCTGCCAGACTTTGTGGGACCAGTGTATCAAGGGCAACACTTCACAATCAGGACTATATTACTGAAATGAAGGTGGGAATTGGCGGAGAGTACAAACTATTTAAGTCAGGAGAGATTATTCCTAAGCTTAATGGCTGCGTAAAAGAGCCGGAGACTATATTTAAGGCTCCTACAGAATGCCCTGTTTGTGGTGGACATCTTATTCGAGAAGCAGATACAGCTGATATAAGGTGCATAAATCCCACATGTCCTGCACAGGTTACAAGAACAATCGCCTATTTTACTTCAAGAGATGCCATGAATATCATGGGTCTTGGTGATACACTTGTAGAAGCACTTGTAAAAGAGGGATATCTTAGCAATTATTCTGATATTTATCATCTCAAAGACCACAGGGATGAGCTCATCGAAAAGGGAATTATTGGTAAAGAGAAGAACACTGATAAACTACTTGGAGAAATAGAAAAATCCAAAGAAAATGACCCTGTAAGGCTTCTTACAGGTCTTGCCATAAGAAACGTAGGAAAGTCCACAGCAAGGGAGATCATGAAGCATTTTGAGGATCTTATGGATCTTACTAAGGTTACCAAAGATGGCTTTTTGCAGATTCCGGATATTGGCGAAACCACTGCTGATGATCTTTATGAATTTTTCCATGATGAGAGGAACCTTTCTATCCTTAATGAAATGAACAGCCTTGGCCTTAATATGAAGGCTGTAAAGGATGAAGGCGCTTCTGATAAACTTTCTGGAATGACCATTGTTGTAACCGGTACACTTCCTACACTTGGAAGGAAGGAAGCAGAGGAGCTTATCGTAAAAAATGGAGGAAAAGCTTCCGGATCAGTATCGAAGAAAACTTCTCTGGTCCTTGCTGGAGAAGCTGCCGGCAGCAAACTAACCAAGGCAAATGAGCTTGGAATCAAAGTTATAGATGAAGCACAGTTCCTATCTATGATACAATGAGGAATGTATTATCAAATAAACTAAGGAGAATTAAACAAAATGCCCATCAAAGTACAAAATGACTTACCGGTAAGAGACACACTCGAAAAAGAAAATATATTTGTAGTTGATGAGAACAGGGCCATGCATCAGGATATCCGTTCACTTCAGATCTGTATTCTTAATCTGATGCCCCTTAAGGAAGACACAGAGCTTCAGCTCCTTAGATCCATGTCAAATACACCTCTTC
>CAMVRW010000327.1 GCA_947169985.1 uncultured Butyrivibrio sp.
CAACTGTGATTCCAAGGAATATGGTCACCAGATTTGCAAGAACATTCTGAGCTGTCTCTGAAAGTGACTTAAGTACTCCGCATTCTCTTATGAGGTTTCCGAACATCAGGAATCCGATGAGTGAAACAGATTTAGGAGCTACGAGTCCTGCTATGATAGTAACTATTATAGGGAACAGGATCCTTGTTGTCTTGGAGATATCTCTCTGTTCATAATCCATTCTGATCATTCTTTCCTTCTTTGTGGTGATCAGCTTGATCACAGGAGGCTGTACTATCGGCACGAGTGCCATGTACGAATATGCGGCAACGGTTATTGCTGCGGAATAATTTGAATGGAAATAGTTTGCAACGAAGATACTAGTAGGACCGTCTGCAGCACCGATGATGCCTATGGAAGCAGCGTCGATGAGTTCAAATCCGAAGAGTCTTGCCATAGACAGTGTAAAGAATATACCAAACTGTGCGGCAGCTCCGAAAAGCAGCATCTTAGGATTTGAGAGCAGCGGACCGAAGTCGATCATTGCACCAATGCCGATGAAGAGGATCAGAGGAAAAAGCTCATTGGCTATACCAGCATTGAATAATGTTGAAAGAGCTCCTTCTTCGTTTCCCTGGGTTATTGCACCGGACAGAGGAAGATTGACAAGGATCACTCCGAATCCCATCGGAAGAAGAAGTGAAGGTTCCATCTCTTTTGAAATAGCGAGATAGATGAGAACACCTCCTATGATCCACATCACTATCATCTGCCAGGTGATATTAGTGAAGTTATCAAATAGAGCGGACATATTTGAAATAAAGTCCATGATTGCCTCCTATATGATTTGTGATATTTATTTGTTTCCCTTTACGCCGTAGTTTTCAGGGATCCAAGCCTTGTTTTCGCCTCCGAAGAGCTTGATATAGTATGCGATCTGATCCTTTATAGCTCCGGAGATAGTAGCCCAGAGGGCTCTGTAATTTGTAACGTCTGCAACTGAATTCTTTGCAGCGATCATAAGGTCTGTGAATATATTGACCTTGTTGATACCAAGTCTGCATGCCTTGGCAAGATTCTCATCACCTGATCCTGAACCACCATGAAGAACAAGCGGATAATCAGGACCTACGATCTTCTTTATCTCAACGAGACGGTCGAAATCGATGTGAGGTGTGCCCTTGTATTCACCATGGGCTGTTCCGATAGCAACTGCAAGACAGTCAACACCGGTCTCTTCGATATATTTCTTTGCCATTGAAGGATCTGTGAGAGCTGTAACTCCATCCACTTCATAATTTGAACCATCACCGACATGTCCGAGCTCAGCTTCAACGCTTACACCTGTTGCATGGGCAACTTTTACTATTTCCTTAACGTCTCTTACGTTGACTTCATAGGACTCACTTGATCTGTCCACCATAACGGAAGTAAAACCGGCTGCGATGGCATCTATTGCATGTTCATAAAGGAATCCGTGATCGAGGTTTATAGCGATAGGAACATTGGATTTCTCTGCAAGCCTTGTGAGGTAGCTTCCAAAGAATTTGATATCCTTGGTTGCCATGTATGCAACGTCCAGGATAAGCGGAGCATGGAGCTCCTCAGCAGCCTCTATGACAGCTCTTGCATCAAGCTCTGTTGAAACGTTTGGTGCTGCAACACCGTAATTTTCCTTGCTGGCTCTGACCAGCAGATCTTTCATTGGTAGAAGCATAAAATAATAATCCTTTCTTAATTAAAAATACCATTGGAATTATAACAAAGAAGGATTATCAAAAACAAGGTGATTTACAGCGAATCATGAAAGAAGATATCAGTCATCATACAGTTCGGAGAGTACTTTTTCCGCCTGTTCATATTCGTCATTTCTGTATTTATAGAGGTCGGGTTCTCTTGTGATGTAGAAGCCAAACTTTTTGTACAGTCTGACAGCAATGTGGCTCCAGGTCTGGGTGTGAAGATAGATCCTCCTGTCACCTTCAATGGTCTGGCTAAGTCTCAGCATGTGGGATACAAGAGCCTTGCTGAGACCTTTCCCCTGATACTCGGGCCTGATGGCAACGTAGCTGAGCCACGGGTCCCGTCTCTGACCTGAATACTCCCACCAAATGGTGGCAGTTCCTATGTATCGCCCTTCAGGGTCCTTAAGGAACACACATCTTCTTCCGGTCTCTTCGGGTGCCCAGTAGAAATGTGAATGGAATTTGTCCATTGCTCTTTGTTTGTCTCCGTCAAATTCCAGGACTGATGTCTCTATGTCCACCCAGTCGTGCTCATTTCCGTCATGGAAAAAAGAAAAACTGTATCCTTCGGGCAGAGGGCAGTCAGGGATATTGTAATATGGTACTGATTTATCCAGCATTTTTGTTTACCTCATTTAAAAAGGGCGACCGCAGTCACGGTGCCCTTTGATATCATCATCAGAAGATCCTGTATGCACATATCCATCTGGTATCCCAGTATGAACCATAGGATGTTCTCTTTACGACATGTCCTTTGCTCGTTGAAGCATCTATCATCATACTATTGGAGATGGCGATAGCAACATGTCCCTTGAATACCAGGATGTCTCCGGCTTTTACGGCAGAACGGCTGTTGATACGCTGATACTTTGTTACGCTTCGCCATGTAAATGATGTCATATATCCCTGCTTAACACCTGCATTGTTGAGACACCAGTATACAAGACCTGAACAGTCGAATTTATTTGGTCCCTTGGCACCACGGACATATGGGCAGCCAAGTCTTGATTCCGCAGCCTTTATAAGGGCAGATACACTTCCCGGTCCGCTGTATGAGTAACTGCTTGGCTTGCTTGATGAGCTTGAATCATCCTTTCCACTGCTTGAAGAACTGGAACCGCTTTTTCCACTGCTTGAAGAACTGGAACCGCTCTTTCCACTGCTGCTCGATGCAGGCTTTGGTGCAGGCTTTGGTGTAGGCTTTGGCGGAGCTTTCTTTGCGGAGGATG
>CAMVRW010000328.1 GCA_947169985.1 uncultured Butyrivibrio sp.
ATTTGACCCGCATTAGTGCGGTTCGCTATGTCAGATAATAAAGCAGGTGCAACGGTTATGGCACTGAAAGAAGGTGGTTAAAAGAAGTGATCGAAAACTGAATATAGAAAACGATGAGACCTGCCCATGGCCATTCAGGATCAAGTCAAAGATGACCACAGGCAGATGATGGAGATCAGAAATGCTCGCCCCTTCCGGACGGCTTTTTTTGTATGCAGAGATTGTAGGAAGCATCGTTATTCTTTTTAACGTATGGCTTAATGTACACAGGAAGAGACACATAATCACCCAGATCATGGTATTCCGTCGGAGCGTAGTCGTCCACGTAGAACTTACGATCGTTGTTGTCTCCAAGAGTATAAGTCACGATCTCTGTTGTGGGATTGTCCATCGGTACGTGGCGTCTGGTACGGTCTATAACCGTACCGCTCAATGTAAGACCATAGGATCTTGAAATGGAAGGATTGCTTTGATTACGACTCATTTTGATTACCTCCTTTTTTGAGTTCGTTGTAAAGTGATCTGTATTTATGCTGGCTGTTCAGAAAGTCACGGATGGTGATGAAAAATTTCCTGCCCAGACCTTTAACGGTGCCGAGTTCGCAGGACAGATAAGCGGTCGCCATCTGGGTGGTTGTATGTATGCCGCTGTCTTCCAGGATGCGTACATAACGTTTAAAGTCCGGATTGAGTAACGGAAGCTCTGAAACAGGAATGTCGAACACATCAATAGATTTGACAAGGTTGTAGTTGTCATACGAGAAATCCTGTCCGGTAAGCATCATGTAATACATGGCAACAGCAAGCTTTCTGGCAACGGCGTTTGAAGCTTTCTTCCATTTACCGGTCTGCTGGTAAAGGTTGAAGCCCCAGCGGCCGAACATATCGGAATGCTGGCGGATGAGACGGTCGCCGGCGGAAGTGAGAGCTTTATGAAGATCCTTGTTGCCACCGCGTTTTATGGTGGATGTCACATGCTTTGCACTGATCTTGAGTGATGGATCAAGACCACAGTATGCAGATAATGCCTTGGCATTATAAAAACGTCTGGGTGTAATGATGTGTGCAAGCCATGTAATGGCAGTCAGTTCGCCTATCTGGGGAGTGGTCGTAAGGAGCGGTATCATTACAGATCCGGGCAAAGTATCTGTAGCAGTCTCCCAACTCATGGAGAAGGCTTTTTCACGGATACGGAGCCACAGGCTGTCAGCCATCTTTACGGCGGAATCGTATTTGATGTATTCATCACGTACGATCAAACGGACTTCAGGAGGGATACCAGTAGGACATAAGTTATCGGTATCCGGTGGAAAGTCAGATACCTGAGCTTCGACAACCGATCGAATAGTACTGTTTCTGGTAACGCTGCCCTCCCTGCCGATCGTAAGTCCAAAGCGGACGATTATGTTGTTGATGCGGTTGCCGGCAGCCGTTGCCTCGCGAATGAAACGGTTCCGTTCAGAGATCATGACACGAAGTTCTTTCACATCGGCGGAAGGGATGTAGGACTGGGGCCACACGCCTGTAAGGTCATGAAGGGCAAGGAGTTTTGCATCAAGGACATCAGTCTTTCTCTTGGTGGAACCTGCAATGGTCGGGTTGATGACGCTGGGAGAGCCTTCCCACGCAAGAAGGATCGGCATGTGGTAAGTTGATGTGGACTCAATGCAGTAATGAAAAGGAACTGTTGTCATATCAGGCACAGGGGAGGAACAGGAAGTGATGACTTTGAGTACCCATGACTTAGCGGATATGAGAGAACTCCATTCGGTGGAGAACTCATTGCGGTACTCAAAAAACTTCATGTCACGTTTTACGTATACACTGACCTGAATGAACTTAGAGTGGCAGCACCGTAGGACTTTGTCTGCTGGACTTCAATGCCATCCTCCAGGATGACGGTTTCATCGTTTTTGGGCATAAGAAATAAAAGGGATATGATCCCAACCTCCTTTTTCGTATTGTTGTTGGTGAAAAGCGGTGGCTGCCCTGATGAATGTGATGACACAATCTTTATTATCAGCGCTGGTAAGATAAGACGCACAATGTCATATGATCACCGTAAAGCGGTACGGTGTAGACAAACCTCATCTAGGTGTTCGCAAGACCACAAGACAAAAGTCGCAGATACCGCAGGCCCAGGCTCCATCGAGAGCGTTCAGGGACGCTAGTGAATTTGACGGGCTCTGATGCATTGAATAGCAATGCAAGGACAATTATAATATAGTTTAATATATGTGTCAATATATTTTGCGAAAAAGGAGGAATAAATATGAGACAGAAAAAGAGAAAAGTAACAGAAAATCCTGTAGTATTGCGGATCATGGATCAACTTAAGTTGCAAGGGAAAACAGAAAAAGACCTTGTTCGACATCTGGGATTATCAGATTCAGCATTTTCATCGTGGAAGTTTGAGGATGGAAAAGGCTATGAAAAAAGAATAGATGAAATATCTGAATTTCTCGGCGTAACAAAAGGCTATCTGTATGATGGAATAGACGACTATGTAAATGCAGATACATTGACAGCAACAGAGATTAAGCTGGTAAAACAATTTAGGACCATGGGAAATGAACAGCAGAAGAACTTTATGAAGCTGGGGGATTTTTTGGTAATGTCAACAAAATATGAGCGCATGGATGCGATCATATCAGATGAAAAATAAAGAAAGGAAATAAAGTGGGATGACTGTAAAGAATGCTTATGGAAAACCTGCTTTATTAGATGAGGAAATCTGTCAGAAATGCGTGCAGATAGTTGCATTCCGTACAGTAGAAGACGGGGATCATCACGAAATCGTCCACAATGGTTCCGTTCTGTTCATAGGTGATGCCCCGCTTGTAAGTGCCATGCGGTTTCATGCAGCCGCATTTGCCACATCCCTGACATACAAGGGTGTCGGCGGAAATGTTCTTTAGGGCGGACTGGATCCGCTCC
>CAMVRW010000329.1 GCA_947169985.1 uncultured Butyrivibrio sp.
CCATTGCCGAAAGCGTTAACCAGAAAGGAATCAAGGCTGATTTTATCGAACTGCCCGAAGGAATCTCCAGGATAAATGTCAAGATCAAGGGCGCAGCTGAAACTGAGATAAACGCCCAGGGGCCTAAGATTCCGCAGGATGCTATCGACAAGCTCTTTAAACAGCTTGAAGCTTTACAGGACGGCGATACTATTATCCTTGCAGGAAGTATTCCAAACTCACTTCCTAGCGACATTTATGAAAAAATCCTTGAGAAGCTCTCAGACAGAAAAATAAATACCGTTGTAGATGCAACCAAAGACCTTCTCAAAAACGTGCTCAAATATCATCCATTCCTGATCAAGCCTAACAATCATGAGCTTGGTGAGATGTTCGGAACAGTACTTAAGACTGATGAAGAAATCGAAGCTCATGCCAAGAAGCTTCAGGAAATGGGCGCCAGAAACGTTCTGATCTCTATGGCTGGCGACGGTGCAATGCTCATAACAGAAACCGGTGAGAAGCACAGAGTCGGAGTTCCAAAGGGACAGGTCAGAAACTCAGTTGGTGCCGGTGATTCTATGGTTGCAGGTTTCGTTGCAGGCTATATGCAAAAGCACGACTATGCTGAAGCTCTCAAGATGGGAACAGCCGCAGGAAGTGCTACCGCTTTCTCAGATGATCTTGCAACAGGTGAAGCGATCAGAGAACTCTATTCCAAGCTTTGATCATCCGGCTCAGGAATTCCAGATCATATTCAGATATAGGTGAGTTTATTTCCAGAAAACTCTTTATATAAAAATCAAAAGGTACAAGTACTATGGGGAAATCCCGCAAAGGAGGGACTATGAAAATCACAGATTTACTAAAAAAAGACAGTATTAGCCTTAATGTCTCAGCTGCTGACCAGAATGCTGCTATCGATGCTCTTATCGAGCTGCATGAAAAGGTTGGTAATCTGAACAATGTATCTGCCTTCAAGAAGGCAATCCTTGCAAGAGAAGAAAAAGGTTCTACAGCTATCGGAATGGGTATAGCAGTTCCACATGCAAAGTCATTTGCAGTAGCAAATCCTGGCCTGTCAGCTATTACAATTCCTGCAGGCATCGACTACAAATCTCTTGACGGCAATCCAAGTAAACTCTTCTTCATGATTGCTGCTCCTGATACAGCAGCAGATACTCATCTTGAAGTATTATCCAAGCTTATGACACTTCTCATGGATCAGTCATTTGCAGCTAAGCTTCTTGATGCTAAGACTCCTGATGAGTTTCTTTCTATCATCGACGCCAAAGAGGCTGAGAAGGATAAGGAAGAAGCTACCAAGAAGGCTGCTGCAGCTCCAAGTGCTGCTCCCAAAAAGCTTCTCGGTGTTACAGCATGTCCTACAGGTATCGCTCATACATTCATGGCTGCTGAAGCTCTTGAACTCAAGGCCAAAGAAATGGGTCTTGCAATCAAGGTAGAAAAGGATGGCTCAGCAGGTGCCAAGGATGTTCTCACAGCTGCAGAAATTGCTGATGCAGACGCTATTATCATCGCATGTGACAAGAACATCGAGATGGGCAGATTCGACGGAAAAGAAGTTATCATCACTTCCACAAAGGAAGCTATTCACAACCCTGAGAACCTTATTAAGAGAGCTGTAGACGGAGAAACAACCGTTTACAAGCACACAGGTGCAGTTACAAAGACTGCTGATACTTCTAATGAATCTATCGGAAGACAGCTTTACAAGCACCTCATGAATGGCGTTTCACATATGCTTCCATTCGTTATTGGTGGTGGTATCCTGATCGCTATTGCTTTCCTTCTTGATGATTACTCAATCGATCCTGGCAACTTTGGTTCTAACACACCAGTTGCTGCATGGTTTAAGACAATCGGCGGCGTAGCATTCGGATTTATGCTTCCAATCCTCGCCGGATTCATAGCACAGAGTATTGCTGACCGTCCAGGTCTTGCAGTTGGTTTTGTAGGCGGCGCCCTTGCCAGCACAGGTGCTACTTTCGCAGCTCCCGGCGGAAACATTCCTTCAGCTTTCCTTGGAGCTCTTGTAGCAGGTTTTGCAGCAGGTTACATAGTTCTTTTCCTGGAAAAGATCTGTGACAAGCTTCCACAGGCTCTTGAGGGAATCAAACCGGTTCTCATCTATCCTCTCTGCGGAATACTGGTGATCGGTCTTGTAATGTGTGCTATCAACCCTGTTGTTGGTGCTCTTAATGCCTGGATCACAGGAATCCTTGAAGGAATGGGAACAGGATCAATCGTTGTTCTTGGTATTCTTCTTGGAGCTATGATGGCTACAGATATGGGTGGTCCTCTTAACAAGGCTGCATACGTATTCGGTACTGCTGCTCTTGCAAGCCAGAATGAGACAGGTTACATGATCATGGCTGCAGTTATGGTAGGCGGAATGGTTCCTCCTATCGCTATCGCACTTGCAACTCTTGTATTCAAGAACAAGTTCACTCCAGCTGAGAGAAAGTCCGGTCCTGTTAACTTTATCATGGGTCTTTGCTTCATCACTGAGGGTGCAATCCCATTTGCAGCTGCAGATCCTCTTAGAGTAATCCCATCTCTCATGGTTGGTTCAGGTGTTGCCGGCGCTCTTTCAATGGTATTTAAGTGCACTCTTATGGCTCCTCACGGCGGAATCTTCGTATTCCCTGTAGTTGGTAACGTAGGAATGTATCTTGTAGCACTTCTCGTTGGATCAGTTGTTGGATGTCTCATGCTCGGACTTCTCAAAAAGAAGGTTGAGGACTGACATATAGTCATATAAAGATATTTAATCATAGCACAGCCGCTTTATCAGCGGCTGTGCACTTGGTTATTAATTCGGTTACTTTTCGAAGTTCTTTACTTTGAATTGATAATATATAAGTTTTTTTATTTAAGAAAGGAAATAACAATAATGGTATCACAGAAAATCACAGTAACTAACGAACAGGG
>CAMVRW010000330.1 GCA_947169985.1 uncultured Butyrivibrio sp.
GGACAAACTGGGTACAGGAGAACTTTGGTGACAAGTACAATGTAAAGGTTGAGTATGTAGGCATCACACGTTCAGACGTTATGACTGATTACGCTATGCTTGCTTCAACTAACACACTTCCTACACTTTGCATGGAATATGACTATGATAAGCTTGCAACATGGGCATCTGATGGATACCTTCAGCCTATCGATCTTGAGCAGTTCAAGACCATCGCTCCTACATACTGGGGCAACATGGAAGAGAATGGCCTTACAGGTTACACACAGTTTGATGGTGATGACTACATCGTTCTTGGTAAGAGACCTTATGGTAACACCAACTACACCTTCGTAACATGGTATCGTAAGGACTGGCTCAAGGAAGCCGGCTTAGACGGATCTTATCCTGCAACAAGCACAGAGCTCTTAGAGGCCCTTGGCAAGATGGTAGAAAATGGACATGAGTATCCTATGAGTGGATCTAAGGTTGCTGGTGCCGGTGCTGACCAGAACTACTCCTTCAGAGATTATCCTCAGGATGAGACAACATGGTGCACAACAGGTGATTATCAGGTTCCTGCTCTTTCAACAGAGGCTCAGAAGAGACTTCTTAAGTGGAACAATGAGCTTTACAACGATGGTTACCTTAACCCTGAGTACTACCTCAGAAGCACAGACGACGTAAATGCTGATTTCATCAATGGTAAGGCATTCCAGTGGTCAGGATATGTTTCATCAACCATGGATGTTCTCAATTCTTTCTATGAGACAAACCCTGATGCAGAGCTTGGCGTAGTTGTATGCGACAGCAAGTTTGTACAGGATCCTACATGGGGATCAAGCAACGCATTCAGACCTAACAACATCTTTGGTGCAATGGTTGGTTTTGCTAACAACGCAACAGAAGACGAGGTTAAGGCTGGTGAGATGTACCTTGAGTGGATGGCTCAGGACGAGAACCTCTTCACAATGACATGGGGTATCGAAGGCAAGAACTTCAACTATGATGATAACGGAAATCCTGTAGCTGTTGGTGATCAGACTGGTCTTGAAGAGCAGCAGGGACACAACAACAACGTTGACTATTGGATGGTAGTTACAGCATCAAAGTCATTTGGCGATATCGAGTCTGATATCAAGGCAATCAATCCTCAGGGACTCCCTCAGGACTTCTACGATGACCTTCTTGCTAACTACAAGGGCCAGCTTGCTCTTTACGAAGCTAAGTATGCTAACGTAGACTGCCTCTTCGGTGGAGCTCTTGAGTCAGTTACAGAGTATGGTACATCACTCAAGGAAGAAATTTATCCTGAGTTCCGTGATCAGCTCGTAATGTGCGCTCCTGACAAGTTCGATGCACTCTATGATGAGCTTTCACAGAAGTATCTGGATGCTGGTTACCAGGCTATCATCGACGAGAGAAAGCAGATGCTTGATGATGGAAACACAACAAGACTTCAGTAATATACTGATTTGTTAATGAATAGCCCCCGTAGGATTATTCCACGGGGGCTTACTTTTATAGAGAAATATTTCTTTTCCGGAGTGGTTTATGAAAGACATGACGAAGGGCAGTATCCTAAAAGCCCTGATAACTTTTTCTGTGCCAATGCTGATAGCCAGTGTATTTCAACAGCTGTATACCCTGGTAGATACTGTCATTGTGTCCAGATATCTGGGAGCAGAGGTCCTTGCCGGAGTTGGGGCTACAGGAGTGCTCACATACCTGATCCTATGTATTGCGTTAGGAATGGCAAATGGCGGGGGACTTATTATTTCCCAGTGCTATGGTAGCAGGAACTATGAAAAATTAAAAAAGACGATCATTTCCATGACATGGATCATGCTTTTATTCGCTATAGTCATGTCGTTGGCAGGTTTTGTGTATTCCAGAAAAATACTGGTTTTTTTGAAGGTTCCTGAAAATGTTCTGGATTATTCCACAACCTATATCAAAATAATATTACTTTTTTCTTTTGGAACAGTGCTATATAATCTTGGAGCTTCTATTCTTAGAAGTGTTGGAGACTCGAAAACTCCGCTGTACGTGCTGATTGCAGCTTCTTTTATAAATATTGGTCTGGATCTTCTTTTTGTTTTGCAGTTTAAGATGGGAGTGTCAGGAGCAGCCTATGCTACGGTGATCTCTCAGATAATATCAGGCTTTGCATGTCTGTGGGTGCTATATCGCAAAAGAGCTTTCTTAGGCTTTCAGGGTGATGAAAGCTTTTTTCCCAATCTGGAATGCTCAAAGCTTATTATAACAACATCTCTTCCTGCTACATTTCAGTCCTGTCTGATCTGTCTTGGCGGAATATCCGTTCAAAGGCTCATAAACTCCTTTGGTTCGGATGTAATGGCAGGATATGTTGCTGCTTCAAAGATTGACTCCCTTGCTATTCAGGTGATCTTATCTGTGGCAGCGGCGCTTTGCGTTTTTACTGGGCAGAATATGGGAATTGGAGAATTTGACAGGATCAGGCAGGCGCTTAGGCAGGCAAGAGTGATCATGTTTGCAAGCGCTGTGGTGATCGCAGTATGTGCCTATGTGTTCAGGTTTAGGATTGTAGGCCTTTTCCTTGATGCGGATGCCAATGAACTGGCCCTGAACGCAGGGGCGGAATATTTGTCGATCGTGGGAGTGGCATACCTGATCTGCGCCATCATGCAAAGTTATCAGAATGTCATTAAGGGTGCTGGAGACGTGAATACCTGCATGGTCGCTGGAATGACGGAGCTTGCAGGAAAGATAATCTTTGCCTATGCAACAGCTCCAATACTGGGAGCTACAGGAATATGGATCTCAACGCCTTTTTCATGGGCTTGTGGCTGCATTATCCCGGTTGTCAGGTACTATTCAGGAAAATGGAAGGACAAAAAGTTATCGTAATTATAAATATCGTGCGAGAAAACCCCTTCCGATGAAATCGGTTGTGGGATGAAT
>CAMVRW010000331.1 GCA_947169985.1 uncultured Butyrivibrio sp.
GTGCTCATCTTCGTTGAAGTCTACGATCTTAGCTGTTACTTCATCACCAACCTTAAGTACATCAGCAGGCTTATCGATATGATCCTTAGAGATCTGTGATACATGAAGGAGTGCATCGATACCGGATTCAAGCTCAACAAATGCGCCGAAATCTGTCATACGAGCAACCTTACCACTTACAACATTACCTACTGCATACTTCTCAGAAGCGTTCTTCCATGGATTTCCATCTTCGAACTTTCTGGAAAGGGCGATCTTCTTGCCTTCGATAGACTTAACAAGAACCTTAACAGTATCGCCAACTTTGAATACTTTCTTAGGACTCTCAACACGGCCCCAGCTCATTTCAGAAATGTGAAGAAGACCATCAGCACCGCCAAGATCGATGAATGCACCGAAATCTGTAACGTTCTTAACTGTTCCTTCTACAATGTCACCAGCCTGGATCTTATCAAAAAGTTCCTTAGCCTTTTCAGCCTTCTCAGCAGCGATAAGCATACGTCTGTTACCGATGTATCTTCTTCTGCGAGGATTGTACTCTGTTACTACGAACTCGATTTCCTGATCCTGATATTTTGTAAGATCCTTTTCATAAGTATCTGATACAAGGCTTGCAGGGATGAAGATTCTAACTTCATCAACAACTACTACAAGACCACCTTCCAGAACCTGTACAACCTTAGCAGAAAGTGTCTCTTTGTTATTGAAAGCTTCTTCAATCTTCTTATTGCCACGGTCAAGAGCAAGTCTCTTGTATGACAGTACTACCTGGCCATCTGCATCATTGGCTTTAAGAACCTTGACATCCATCTTATCTCCAACATTAAGCTTTGTTGTAAGATCAAGGCTGTTATCGTTACTGTACTCATTTCTGGAAAGAATACCGTCGGACTTGTAACCAATGTTGAGGATGGCTTCATCAGGTTTTACATCGATTATAGTACCTTCAACGACCTCCCCTGTATGAATTGTCTTGAATGACTCGTTGAGCATCTGCTCAAATGTCTGTTCCTGTTCTGACATATGTCTGAACCTCCTCAATAATATTCTTCGGGGTTGACGCCCCAGCGGTAATTCCCACTTTATATATACCCTCAGGAAAATCCTTGGGTAAGTCATCTACTGTTTGTACGAAATATGTATGCTTACATTTGCCGGAACAAATCTCATACAGTTTCCGTGTGTTGGAACTTGATGTTCCACCGATTACTATCATGGCATCAGCCTCAGCAGCAATTTTTTCTGCTTCGGTCTGTCGCTCTTGTGTAGCATTACAGATAGTATTCACAATATTAATATTGTAGCCTTTGCCATTGAAAATTTCAACTACATCTTTAAATTTTTTGTAATTAAATGTTGTCTGAGAGACGAGTGTAAGCTCCGTTTCCACAGGAAGCGCGAATTTCTGGGCATCTTCAAGGCTCTCGATTACATAAACCGGTCCATTTGCCCATGACACGATACCCTCAACTTCAGGATGTTTTGCATTACCTGTTATGACAATGGTTCTTCCTTTTTGACTTTCCTCATCAACTATCCTGTGTATTCTCTTTACAAAAGGACAGGTAGCATCTACGTAAGAGATACCTTTTTGCTTGATCTTCTCCTCAGTTTCCCTAGGGATCCCATGTGCCCTTATAACTATTGTACCATCTTCTGACACATTCGAAAGGTCATCTACATTATTTACAACTTCAACGCCTTTACTCTCCAAGTCCTTTCCAACTTCTTCGTTATGAATTATAGGACCGTATGTATAAATTTTCTTATCTTTATGCTCTACCTGCTCATATACGGTGTCAACAGCTTTCTTAACACCAAAGCAAAATCCTGCATGTTCAGCTAAGATTACTTCCATACCAAAACTTCCTTTCTCAGCGAACGTATTACTATGACTCCCTGGTCATACTATGATATAGGTACCATAGACATATTTTGACAACTAATGCATGATACTTAGTCTATAAAAGGCCCCAGAGTCATCATACTATTAGTATACCTAATCTGATCACTTATTGGTAGTCACATCTTTATATCTGTTTCTCTATATCTGTTTCTTTATATCTGTTTCTTTATAATTACCTTATCAGCAGACATTTATTTGTTCCCAACAAGTCGCAAGCCATCAGTTATTATACAATTCAATTATCTTATCGGCAACCTCTTCTATTGACATATCAGAAGTATCAACCAGCACTGCGTCATCTGCCTGCTTAAGAGGTGATGCCTCTCTGTGCATGTCACGATAATCTCTGTCTTCTATATCCTTTTCTATCTCTTCAAGAACAGCCTCCTGGCCTTTGGCGATCATCTCTTTGTATCTTCTCATAGCTCTGACCTGTACGCTTGCTGTAAGATAGATCTTAAGATCAGCATTTGGAAGTACTACTGTTCCAATATCGCGACCATCCATTACTACGTTTTCAGTCTCAGCAAGCTTCTGCTGAAGCTCTACAAGCTTTTCCCTAAGTCTTGCTACCTGAGATGTCCTACTAGCCATAGCGCTTACCTCAGGGCTTCTGATAAGACCGTTGACATTCTCATCTCCAAGCATTACAACCTGCTCACCGTCCACATATTTTATAGTGATCTCAGCTGACTGAGCCTTTTCTCCAACTTCGTCTGCATTGTCAGAATTTACATTCATTCTGGAAAGATACAGAGCCATTGCTCTATACATAGCTCCTGTGTCCACATAGATAAATCCAAGCTTACCTGATACTAATTTCGCGATGGTGCTCTTTCCTGCTCCTGCAGGTCCGTCTATTGCAATCTGATGACTCATTTAATAACTTCTCCTTGTAAACTGTTCATTTTTAACCTCATGTCGCGAGCAAAGCGAGCGGCTAATGGTTCAAATTGGTGACGCTCGCGACACCAATTTGGGTTTGAAAGTGGAACACTTTCAAACTTTTTACACT
>CAMVRW010000332.1 GCA_947169985.1 uncultured Butyrivibrio sp.
AGAAAAATATAATAAAAAGCAGCGACAACATGATTCCTCACCTTCCTTTCTCAAATCAAAAACCATTGTCATCTGTTGCTTGTTGATGAATTCATTATATGGCTTTCACATTTAGGATTACATAATCATTTCAGCGAAAAGCAATATGTTATTTCGCTTTTTTTGAAAAAGACATTTCACATAAAAAACTGCGAAATATTAAAGTCGAAAAGCTTATATTAAGCGGTATGGACTATAATCTCTCCTTTTTTAACTATTCAAAGCCTAATAGTATTTAGACTCTTCCCGAAAAATATGGCGAGTCCTCAGGCTTTTGTCGAGGCGCCCCTTCTGGGATGAAATCTTCAAAATAAATCTTTTGATCTTCAAACCACTTTTCGCTGTCTACCCTGCACCTATAGCCCATGCCATTAGGGCATAGAATGAATTCATCCCGGGATTTATCTGTTTCTAGGCATACCCCAAAGAGAGTGTCCATTATATCCCCATGCAGAAAAATAGCTGCACTATTCGCGTTCTCACTTATGCATGTGCTGATAATCCTGGTAATCCCCGCTCTTATCCTAAAAGAGGCTTCCAGATAGCTTTCTCCACCTGGATATATCACTGATGGGCCCTTAGTGAAATACTTATCTTTCCCAACAGCCTTACATAGTACATCTATAGGCTCATTATCAACAGATCCATAATCCACTTCCCATAGTTGTTCTAATAGTATTGGTGCCTTGTCTGGGTAATACATATTTGCAGTTGTAACAGCTCTTTTCGCCGGGGATGAAAAGACAAGCTGGACATCCGGAATATTATAGCCGTTCTTTATCTCTTTTAGCTTCGCAAGCCCTTCCTCACTTACAGGAATATCTGTCCTTCCTGCACACTTCCCCTCAACGTTGCTGATAGTTTCACCATGCCTAAAGAATATTATTTTTATCTCACTCATTTTATTCGCTCCAAATTAGTCTGCTTGGCTTCAATCAGTGTCAGAAAGAATACCATTCCTTAGTAAACTTCACAATCAGATCATCTTCTCCCGCAAAGGCATACATTCCTACAAGTGCACCGGTAAAACGCTTGCCCCTTTTAATGCCTTCATCACATAGATAATAAACATTATCTAGTGTTGTGAATAGCCTTTCGCTGTCACTACCATCTATGTAATAAGACAGCTTTCGTTCCAGATAATCTGCAGTCATTTTAAGCCGTACGGATTTTGTCCCAAAAGGAATCGCTTCCTGTGCTATCTCATAACTGTCTTCATCTCCGATGTGCTCGTTAGAATAAAGATACAGCTTGCCTCCCCTGGAAGTTATTCCAAACTCCAGATAAGTATTCTCATCATAGTATCCTGTTATTCCAGCGCTTTGGCTCTCAGACATCTCAGGAATAACAAGTGTTACCTCATAAACAAAAGAAAACGCTGTCTGCCTTCTAAGCACTATATTCCTTCCATCTACACTGGAGAGCGGTGCTCTGCTACCCTTCACCAAAAAAGTGCCGGTTTCTTCGTCGTAAAGAACGTCTCCCTTTTTAAAAGGCCTTGGAGTCATATAATCAAATGGCAGTCCACACTCTGAAATTCCCGACTGGCCCTCGCCCATGGAATCTGCATAAGGCTTTACCTGCATGGCAGATGGCCCTTTAAGATTGTTTACAATTGGCCATCCATCTGCAGTCCACGTGACAGGATCAAGCGCAGTTTCGCGGCCAAGGATACTGTATCCTTTCCCTATAGACCTTCCGCACAGATACACCATATACCATCTTCCATCCTGCGTCTCAACAAGATCACCATGTCCGCATCTCTGCAACGCAGCATCAGGATCTTCCTGTCTCATTATTGGATTGTATGGACACGGTTCATAGTTGCCAAAAAGCTCTTTTGACCTGGAAACGGTAACTCTGTGGCCTGGCCCCGTACCTCCTTCAGCTTCCAAAAGATAGTAATATCCGTCTTTCTTATAAAGATGTGGTCCCTCCGGCGCTCTCTTATGGTCGCCATAGAATAGCAGCTGCGCCTCGGATATCTTTTTTGTCCCGGTTTTATCCAGTTCAAATATCCTTGCCCCTCTGTTAAGGAGCATATATCTTTTTCCATCATCATCATTGAAAATACTGGGATCAATCCCGTCCTCATCAATGAATACCGGCTTAGAATATGGCCCTTGTGGCTTATCAGAAGACACTACCATTTGCCTCCTGTAGACTGGTGGAACGTCATTTAGTCTGTATGTAGCAGTGATGTAGAACTTTCCTTCATAAAAAGAAATATCGGGAGCCCAGTAGCCTCTCCCGCCTTCGAGCTCATCAAGATACGCCCAGTCCGGATTTGTGATGGCATGACCAATTATCTCCCAATGGATCAGGTCCCTTGAATGAGATATTGGGATGCATGGGAAAAAGATAAATGAGGAATTGACCATATAATAATCATCCCCCACACGACATATGGAAGGGTCAGGGAAAAAGCCTGTTCTCACAGGATTCCTGTAATAGTCTTCATATTTATGGCCATAATGTTCTTCCAGGTACTCCTCAATCTCTTTTGCCCCTGTTTCATGGACTATGTCCCAGCTTGTTTTAAGACTTTGGTCTCCTTCAAATGGATCCATGCCACACTTCTCAACAAGATATCTGAATACATCGACACTACCACATTTAGCCGCATAGTGAAGCACATTCCTGTGATGATCATCGAATTCATTAAGACTTATCCGCGAATACTCGACCAGGTATCTTACAAGTTCTAGACTTCCTGTTCTTGCCGCTTCAAACAAAGCCTCCTTGCTCACCAGATTTGGATTATCAACAAGAATACTTTTTACTCTATCAATATTTTTTTCAGCAATTGCCTGTAATAGATCCATGTCTGTCATAACTCCCTATCATCATCGTTATGAATCCAATTCATCATCC
>CAMVRW010000333.1 GCA_947169985.1 uncultured Butyrivibrio sp.
AAGACCATGCAAGGACCCCAGGCCGACACACACCATTATGGAGAAAAAGGATGGAAGACGAAGAGAAGGAGAAGGCTGAAAAAAGGAAGCAGTACAGAGAAGCTTCTGAGAAAGTATCTGAAGATGTACAGCAGGCTGATATGCAGTCTGACACAGTAGAAGGTAACATTCAGGCGGCTTATGAAGAACCGGAGAACACTCCGGGGGTTGCGGAATCCATAATTGATAGATTTGATACCGCCGCAGAAGAAGTTGCAGCTGTACCCGGACTGCCAGAAGCTCCGGAAGAAGAACCAAAGAAAACAGCACCTAAAAGAAGAAGCAGATTCACACAAGTAATGGCATAAGGAGGAGATCATGTTTAAAGCAGTTTTGGCGCTTATAATAGTTGGATTGTTGTGGGCTATGGGAAGCAATTCAAGTTCAAACTACTAACTTGATGGCACCTCATGTAGCATTGGCTACATGGGGTGTTTTTTGAGAGCCATAAAGCTCATTATCATCAGGATTCCTCTGGCTATTGGGTAAACGACTATAAGCGAATTGGCTGTTCCATAGATGGATAGGACACCGGAAACAGGTAGCCAATGCTCAATATTGGATAGTTTGAGTCCGGTTTGAGAGGGTGGCAGTGTTTTATTTTATTGGTGTCCAATAAAGGGGACACCACAACATCTAGCGGTTGATTTTTAGAACTTATGTTCTTATAATGGGCTTACAAGAAGAACAAATGTTCACGAATATATGTGCGATAGAAGGATGGTGATGGGATGTGCGCGACAGGATAATTCTTCACTCTGACTGTAATTGTTTTTATGCCTCAGTTGAGATGCTGCACAATCCGGAACTGAGGAATGTTCCGATGGCAGTAGGAGGAGATCCGCAGGCGCGTCACGGGATTGTTCTGACAGCTAACTACATAGCCAAAAGACGAGGTGTAAAGACAGGCATGGCTCTCTGGCAGGCCAGACAGGCATGTAAGGATGTTGTTTTTGTTTCTCCTCACTACGATGAGTACATAAGATTTTCAAAAAAGGCCAGAAAGATATATGGCGATTATACAGATCTGGTAGAACCATATGGACTTGACGAATCATGGCTTGATATCACAGATTCCGTAGGGATGCTCGGAACAAGCGATGGGATAAAGGTTGCTAAAGAAATATCTGATCGTATTAAGAGAGAGCTTGGGATAACTGTGTCAATTGGTGCTTCCTGGAACAAGATATTTTCCAAGTTTGGATCTGACTATAAAAAACCGGACGCAATCACGCAGATATCAAGAGACAATTATAAGGATATTGTTTGGAAGAGCCCAGCTGCAGATCTTTTGTATGTCGGACGTAGAACTGATGAGAAGCTCCGCAAATACGGGATCATTACGATTGGAGACCTTGCAAAGGCTGATCCTGAATTCCTTAACCAGATTTTTGGAAAGATAGGATATGTCTTATCAGCATTTGCAAGGGGAGAAGACCAGACACCTGTAGCAGCACCTGATGAATATATTCCGATCAAGAGTGTCGGGAACAGCACTACTACGCCACGGGACCTGACAACGGATGATGATGTGCGGCTTGTGATATATCTTCTCTCAGAAAGCGTTGCAGCAAGGCTGCGAGAGAATCACTTTGTAGGTGATGTGATAGGGATAAGCGTCCGTGATAACGGACTGTATAGCTTCACCAGACAGCATAAGATAAAGATTCCAACAAACATCTCAGAAGAGATCGCAGGATATGCATTTGAGCTATTCAAGGCAAATTATAGCTGGGAGCATCCTATAAGAAGTGTGGGAGTTAGGGTATCGGACCTTGTTCCTGATACGATGCCATATCAGACGGATCTGTTCCTGTCAGAACAGCAAAGGGAAAAACAACTTCGGGCAGATCTTGCAGTTACGGACATAAGAAGGCGCTTTGGCTATAATGCGATCCTCAGAGGGCTCATGTATTTCGATAAAGGCCTTTCCGGTCTTGACGCAAAGGCCGATGATCATATGATCCATCCTGTCGGATATTTCCAGAATGGAAACAAGGTTCTTGATGAAGGTATATAAGGAGAAGGCTTATGGCTATACGCATAGGACATAAGGTTTATGTAGAAACGATTGTAAAGTTTACAGATGAAGGCATAGTTAGGCCTTTATCTATTGAGTGGGAAGATGGCAGAAAGTATCAGATAACGAGGATTAAGGACTGCGTCCCGGGAGCCAGTAGAAGAGCTGGCGGTGCAGGCCTGATGTACACATGTGTTGTAGATGGTAAGGATATACATCTTTACTTTGAGGACAGTCCTTCCGGGGCAAAATGGTTCTTAGAATCTAAAGCATAACGAAGAGGGGGTAAACATGATATACGCAGTAGACTTTGATGGAACAATATCGATGGCTGAGTGGCCTGAAGTTGGGCAGGTAAATAAAGAACTTGTGGATTTTCTGATCAGAAGAAAAATGCTGGGGGATAAGGTTATCCTGTGGACCTGCAGGGCAGGAAAACCTCTTGCTGATGCTGTTGATTTTTGCAGAAGTTATGGACTTACCTTCGATGCTGTAAACGACAATCTACCCGAGGTGGTTGAGAAGTATGGGTCCAACTCAAGAAAGATTACCTGTGATGTATATATTGACGACAGAGCATGTCATATAGATGATTATCAGTTTACAGGAGACGTTGATGTGGATAGGATTGAGGCTGCGCTTGTAAAGTTTGCTGACAGAATGGCCATGGCCGTGTGAACATATGATTAAGCATCCAGGCGTCCCGGCTATCATGGAGTCGGGGCGTTTTTCTGTGGTAAAATTGGTAATAGTAAAACAATGAATATGATGGAAAGATTATATTTCAATGAAATAAGCGAATCGGGATTAGTGGAGTAGAACATGGATAAAAAAAGGGCTTTGTCTGGCGCCAT
>CAMVRW010000334.1 GCA_947169985.1 uncultured Butyrivibrio sp.
GCATTATGGAGGAAGGACAGTTGTGGCCGATTCCTCTGGAGATTTGAACCGCCATGTTGACCAAAAGATCCGCTCCCTCTGCGGCGGGATTTACAGCCACATATCCTATTCTTTCTCCCGGAAGTGAAAGTGACTTGGAGAAGGAATAGCAGCTCAGTGTGTGATCGTAGAACTTTGAAACATATGGAGCATCTGCGCCCTTGAACACAATCTCTCTGTAGGGTTCATCCGACAGAAGGAAGATAGTATGTCCATACTCCTTGGACTTCTCTTTTAATATAGAAGACAGCCTCTCCAAAGTAGCTGTAGAATATGCCACTCCGGAAGGATTGTTAGGCGTGTTCACAAGCACTGCTGCCACTTTGTCGTTTATCAGCTCCAGGAACTTATCAAAGTTTATCTGGAAAGTTTCGGTATCTGCATACTCCGGGAAGTATGGCGCAAAAGCAATCAGCTCATCCCCGGGGGTAGTCACAGCACGAACCGCATGAGAAATGGCTCCTGCTGCCCCTGTTGTAGGGAAGATATGCTCCGGTCCATAATTCATTCCAAAGCGCTCATTGAGAGATTTCGCAATCTCCTCTTTATATAAAGGGTTTCCAAGGCTGGGAGTATATCCGTGAAGAGTCATGGTGTCTTCAGTCTGCAAAAGACGTATCATCTCCTCGGTAAACTCTTTCGGAACCTCCACGCTTGGGTTTCCAAGACTGAAATCAAATACGTTCTCATATCCGATCTCTTTTCCCCTGGCTGTTGCATACTCAGACAGTTCTCTGATAACTGACTTGGCCCCCAACATGCTCTTATACTGTTCGTTGATCATGTCCATCCTCCTGACATCATTACTGCAAATCATTAAAGCATCAATCCATAGTAACTACAATACCACAGGTTGATGCTTTTTGCATTCCTAAACCCGAAGTTCATTCATCTTCTCAATTATATCTTCGGTGTCCTTTAAAAGAGCTTTTCCCGCCTTTGCAAGATTTGAGTCCTTCTTATATTTGTAAACAAATACAGGAGTTGCCACCTGGTGGAATGCCATATTGCCTTTGTAGGATGCAATAAATCCTGGGATCTTTCCCGGATCGATCTTGGCATTGGGACTTACCTTTATCTCAATCTCGCCACTTCCCCCATTTACCTCCAGTATGTACATTCCGTGGGCCTTAGTCCGCAAAAGAGATATTCGAAGAAGATTCTCTACCGGCTCCGGAATCTCTCCGAACCTGTCCAAAAGCTCGTCCTTCATATCCTCGCATTCGCCCTGATTCTCAAGGCTGGCTATTCTCTTGTAGATCTCAAGCTTCTGCTCCTCATTCAGAATGTACTCAGCCGGAATAAAGGCGTCCACATCAAGATCGATGCTGGTGTTGATGTCATCCCTGATATCTATTGGTTCTTCGCCCTTCTTGATCTTGACCGCTTCTCCCAGCATCTTGCAGTACATGTCATAACCAACTGCCTGCATATGCCCGCTCTGCTTCTTTCCAAGAAGGCTTCCTGCTCCTCTTATCTCAAGATCTCTCATGGCAATCTTAAAGCCGCTGCCAAGGTCTGTAAATTCCTTGATGGCTGCAAGTCTCTTTTCAGCCACCTCTTTTAGCATCTTGTCCCTCTTGTACATAAGGAAGGCATAGGCTGTCTTGTTGGATCTTCCTACACGGCCCCTAAGCTGATACAGCTGCGAAAGCCCCATCTTATCGGAGTCGTGGATTATCATGGTGTTGACATTCGGAATATCAAGTCCAGTCTCAATAATGGTCGTAGATACCAGAACATCTATTGTGCCGTCGATAAAGTCGTACATGATACGCTCCAGCTCTGCTTCTTTCATCTGTCCATGGGCAAAAGCCACGTTCGCCTCAGGCACAAGCTTCTGGATCTGAGCCGCAGTATCAGCTATGGTATTTACTCTGTTGTAAACATAATAGACCTGTCCGTTTCTTGAGAGCTCCCTGACAATGGCCTCACGGACCAGCTCATCATTGTATTCCATGACATAGGTCTGAATAGGAAGCCTGTCGTTAGGAGCTTCTTCCAGTACACTCATATCCCTGATGCCAACCAGCGACATATGCAGGGTCCTGGGAATAGGCGTAGCTGTAAGGGTCAGAACATCCACGTTCTCCTTCATTACCTTGATCTTTTCCTTGTGGGTTACTCCAAAGCGCTGCTCCTCATCAACAATGAGAAGTCCCAGATCCTTGTAGGCCACATCTTTGGAAAGGAGTCTGTGAGTTCCTATAACTATATCAACCAGACCTTTCTTCAAGTCTGTAACAGTCTTTTTCTGTTCGGCAGCGGTCCTGAATCTGGACATAAGATCCACCCTGACAGGAAAGTTCCTCATACGCTCTGAAAAAGTGTTGTAATGCTGCTGAGCAAGGATAGTGGTAGGAACAAGGACAGCAACCTGCTTTCCGTCCTGAACTGCCTTAAAGGCTGCACGGATAGCTATCTCCGTCTTTCCAAATCCCACGTCTCCGCAAATAAGCCTGTCCATAATGCCTGAGGACTCCATATCTTTCTTGGTATCCTCAATGGCTGTGAGCTGATCCTCCGTCTCCTGATAGGGGAAGGCATCCTCGAACTCCTGCTGCCACACTGTGTCCGTGCTAAACTCATACCCATGAGCCTGCTGCCTCTTTGAGTACAGCTCCACCAGGTCCTGGGCCACCTCTTCAACTGCAGCCTTTACCTTGCTCTTTGTATGGCTCCAGTCGCCGCTTCCAAGCTTGTTAAGCTTTGGCTTGTGGGCATTTTCCCCATCACCGCCGGAGGCATATTTCTGGATTACCGAAAGACCTGTGGCAAGAACATAGAGGTTTCCGCCTCCGCCGTACTCAACCTTAATGTAGTCCTTTACCACATGGTCAGTTTCTATCTTCTCAATACCACGGTAG
>CAMVRW010000335.1 GCA_947169985.1 uncultured Butyrivibrio sp.
TGTTAAGGAGATGGTCGGAGTACTTTTCTTTGTAAGCGGCTCATATATAGTAAAGATGGAGCAGTCTGGTACACAGAGGACCACTACGAGACCTTTGAACAGCTCTACGAGCCGCGAGATAATTAAGGAGAAACGCATGGAACAGGTTTTTTACTTAGACTTAAAGGGAATAGAATCCAAAGAAGACCTTCACATGCTTCTTGCGCGTGAACTTCCACTTCCAGAGTATTATGGAGCAAATATGGATGCCTTCTATGATGTCCTGACTGAGCAAGGTGACGGCTGGAATCTGGTTTTCTATAACACGCCCAAAGAGCGTCAGGCTGATCCGGATAACCAGGAATTTTCCACCTATCTTTCTAAGTTCCAAAGCATGTGCCAGGATGCGTGCGATGAACTGGAGGGCCTTAAAATCAGGTTTTTTTAAGGCTGTCGCTTGGAAGATGATGAATGGGCGCCTGAAACGCCGAAAACTAAAAACCGTTTGACAACTTTACAAAAGTCACCTAATATATTTCTATTGATAAGAGGGAGTAGCTGGCTGACGTAAGTTGGCTGCCGGATCCGTCAGGACGATGTAAAGGAGCATCCGAATCCGGCCTAAGGTATATTCTTTACTGACAGCAAGACTTTTATCATAGCTTTTGGCTATGATAGAGTCTTTTTTTATGAGAAAAAGGAGAGAAAACAATTGAAAACACTTGCTATTATTTTGTTCGTGGTGATGTATATTCTGATGATCACATTACCAAAGAGGCGTGCTGTTGTAGCACTGGTAACAGCCGGAATATTCGTGGCGACAGGAATCCTGCCATTCACACAGGTATTCGGAGCAATTGACTGGAATGTTCTGATGATGATCTTCGGAACCATGGTAATTGTGGATTATTTCATCGAATCCAAGATGCCAAACAGGATTGCAGAGTGGCTCTTAAACCTGGCACCCAACGTAATGTGGGTAACCATTCTGATGTCTCTTTTCTCTGGATTCATATCAGCGTTCATCGATAACGTAGCAACTGTTCTCATGGTAGCGCCTGTTGGACTGGCTATCTGTAAGAAACTTAAAATATCACCTGTTCCTATAATCATCTGCATCGCAGTTTCTTCAAACCTTCAGGGAGCTGCAACACTGGTAGGTGATACCACTTCAATCATGCTTGCTGCAGCTGCAGGAATGGACTTCAACGACTTCTTCTGGATGCAGGGACATCCTGGAATCTTCTTCGCTGTTGAGCTTGGAGCCCTGGCAACAGTGCCTATTATGATGGTTATGTTCCGCAAGGATAAAGAGCCTGTGAGCTCCGATGAGCACACTATTGTAACAGACTATGTTCCTACAATCATGATGCTTGGACACGTAGTTCTGTTGATCCTGGCTTCATTCATTCCAAATAAGCCAGACGTAACAAATGGTGTTATCTGTATGGTTTGCGGAATCATCAACATAGTATGGGAGATCTTCCTTTCAAAGGGAACAGACAGCATGTGGCATTCACTTAAGGCGATCGATTACGATACAATGCTGCTCCTTGCAGGCCTGTTCTGCGTAATCGCCGGAATCACAAATGTTGGTATCATCGACGAACTGGCACAGCTCATTGCCAGCGCCGGAAAGGGCAATATCTTCCTGCTCTACACCGTAATCGTGTTTGGTTCAGTGGCAATCTCAGCATTCATCGATAACATACCGTATGTAGCTACCATGCTTCCTGTGCTGGCCAGCCTTTCAGTCGTAATGAACGTTAGTCCACTGCTTCTGTACTTCGGACTTCTGATCGGTGCAACCCTTGGCGGAAACCTTACACCAATCGGCGCTTCAGCTAATATCGCAGGCGTTGGTATGCTCCGCAAGGAAGGCTACGAAGTATCATTCAGTGATTTCATGAAGATCGGCATACCTTTCACACTGACAGCTGTAATCGCAGGTTACCTGTTCATCTGGTTCGTTTATGCATAAAAAAGCCCCTTGCATTTATAAATGGATTCGAGTAGAATGATTTTGCACAATTTATTAATGGTTTTTTAGTAAAAGAAATTTAGGAGTAATACAATGGGATCTTTAAAGGATTTATTCTTTGGAAGTGATACAGAAAGAGAGGCTAATAATATGTCAAACGAAGAACTTAAGAACGAGACAAGCGCTGAGAACACAGCTGATGGAAATCTTATAGATGCGAGCATGCTTGTAGGTGATATCATCACAAAGCATCCTCTTGCAGCACAGTTCCTTATGGAGTGTGGAATGGGATGTATCCATTGCCCAGCTTCACAGATGGAGTCACTGGCTGAGGCCTGTGCAGTGCATGGCATCGATGGCGAAGAGATAACAGACGCTCTTAATGATTACCTGATGGAGCATAACGCATAAGACTATAAGTTATCAATAACATCAAAAAAAATGGACCCCTGGAAGGCCGATAAAGGCAGTACAGGGGCTTTTTTCCCATAGTGTCATCGTATCATAACGGGAAAAGTTTCCCACTTTTAAATCTGAAATTATTCTATAAAAAGTATGTTTTTTTGCGAAAATATAATTGTTAAAAGAGATTTTTGATCGATTTGAAGCTATAATTAATAGTGACTTTTTGTGTGGAAACCTTAGAAACAAGGATGGAGCTATGTCAGTAGGAAACGTCTGGTCATTGGACATAAAAGCTAAACATGAGCACGATTTTCGTCGCACCATTCTGATCGTTGACGACGAGCCGGTTAATCTGCGCCTTCTTGGGAATATCCTTGGGGGCGAGTACGACACGCTTTACGCTCAGACCGGGGAAGAGGCTTTGAATGAGATCAGAAATCACAAGGATTTTTTGTCTCTGGTGCTGCTTGATCTGTACATGCCTAAAGGAAATGGCTACATGGTCCTTGATGCCTTAAGGGAGATCGGAAGAGC
>CAMVRW010000336.1 GCA_947169985.1 uncultured Butyrivibrio sp.
AATGGCAACAGCAAAAACAATATCAGCTACAACAGCAAAAAAGATAGCTACAAAAAAGACTACTTCAGCAGCCAAAAAGCCTGCAGCAAAGAAGACAACCGCAAAGAAGTCAACCTCTACAGGATCATCTGTAAAGGTAACAGCTACAGAGAAAAAGCTCCTTGAACTATACAGGGCTGCTGATTCTGATACCAAGAAGGCTGCTATGGCTCTTTTAAAGGGTGAAAAGTCACAGCTTAGCGGTATCCTGGATGAAATTCTTAAGAACAAGACTATCATGAACACGGTGACCAGCCTTTTTAAATAAGGAATAAAGATATATGGCGCTTTATGCACTTGGAGATCTTCATCTTTCCTTTCAGGCAGACAAGCCAATGGATATGTTTGGGAAGGTGTGGAGGAACCACGAAAAGAAAATAGAAAAGAACTGCAATAAGATTCTCACTGATGAAGATACACTGGTCCTGGTTGGTGACCACAGCTGGGGAAGAAAACTAGAGGACTGCGAAGAGGATCTTCAGTTTATAGAGAACCTTCCAGGAAAGAAAGTACTTATCCGCGGAAATCATGACACATTCTGGGATGCAAAGAAGACAAAAAAGCTGAATGAACTATATGCAGGAAGGCTTTTCTTTCTCCAAAATAACTATTATCCATATGGTGACTACGCACTTGTAGGTACCAAGGGCTTTTGCTTTGAAAACATTGGCACAAAGGAACATGCCGACATGCTCGTAGAAAGAGAGGCAAAACGTCTCAAGGAATCTTTTGAAGCAGCAAGAGCTGACGGATATGAGAAGTTCATCATGTTTTTGCATTATCCGCCAACATCGCTTTGGGAAAAGAAGAGCAGGTTTACACTGATGGCAGAAGTATATGAAGCAGAGCAGGTGATCTATGCCCATTGCCATGGAAAAGAAAGGTTCAATGACAGCCTTAAAGGCAATGTAAATGGTGTAAAGTATAGCCTGGTGTCAGGAGATTACCTGGATTTTAAACCGCAGCTGATATTAAGGTGAGACAATGAGACTTGATAATGAGAAAGTAAGAAGTGAAAAGCTTTATAGCGTTGGAGATAGATTTTTGAGATCAGACAAGGTGGAAGAAAACAGATGAGTAAGATACTTATTGGCAACTGGCTTATGGTCTTATGCAGCATATTTTACCTGGCGTGGTGGCTTATAGTTTTTAAGCCTCCAGCTCCGAAGGGGAGCCTTGTAGGGAATATACTCTTGATCCTGGCATTTGCTTCAGGAATAAGTGGGCTGTTTTTTACAATAAGGGAGATGGCTGTTCCAACAGGAGAAATGCAAAATAAAGGCATAAAGGGCGTTCTAATCATAGCCTGTGGGATAGTTCTTTATATGGCACTGCTTGCAATGACCAGGATTGTATTCCACAGACAGGTCACATCTGAGCTTTTCATAATTACCGGATGGGTGGTGCTGGAAGCTGCCATTTGTAATTACATGTATGCTCTTGGAGCTTTTTCTGTAAAAGAAGCAGCTATTCTTGCAGTAGTAGTGCTTGTTGCTGGCATAATAAGTCTTATATGCTATGTCCTGTATTATGAGCTTCCATATGTTAAGGGATATATAGACGGATGCTTACCGCTGGTACTAGTGATGATAGTAATGTCAATAATAAATATAATGATTAAGGGAAAAATTCTCGGATGAGAAATAATAGATGTATCAGGTTAATAGCAGGCTTTGTACTTACAGTATGCTTGTTATTTCAACATCGAAGTGTTGTAAATGCACAGCAGGATGAGGAAAAAGAGATTCATGGGATCTACGTCAGTGCCTATGTGGCAGGGACGAAGAATATGATGGATGAAATAATAGAGCATATCGATGAGACCAGCATCAATGCAGTGGTCATAGATGTGAAAAATGATGAAGGAAACATTGTTTTTGACATGGACTCAGAGCTTATTGATGGGCTTGGAGTAGAAAACATTTTAGTTAAAGACATGCCGGGGCTTCTTGAAACCTTACATGAGCACGGCATTTATGTTATCGCCAGGTGTGTTGCTTTTAGGGATCCATTTATTGATGAATTAAAGCCAGAATGGATGCTAAGGACTGCTGATGGGGAAATCTATGAAGACAATAAGGGATTTAACTGGATCGATCCGCGAAATGAAGATGCAAGGAAGTATCTTATAGCGGTTGCACTTGGATGTCAGAAAGCTGGCTTTGATGAAGTCCAGTTCGACTATGTGAGATTTCCAACCGGGGTAAAAGAGGAAGATGTCGGGATGAATGGGTATGGCAGAAGACATGCCATATATGAATTTGTTCGCGATGCCCATGCGCCTTTAAAAGCAAACGGAATGCCGCTGTCTCTTGATGTGTTTGGAACCGTAATAAATTCCAAGGTAGACAGAAATATAGTAGGCCAGGAGTATTCATGGCTATCAATGAATTGCGAGTACCTGTCTCCTATGATCTATCCATCCCATTACTATGAGGGAACAATGGGTAAAGACTATCCCGATCTGTACCCTTATGAGACCATAGATGCAGCCATGAAATATTCTGCCACAGAGCTTGCAACAGTCAATCCAAATGGAGACAGGATTCAGGCAAAAGTACGTCCATGGCTCCAAGGCTTTACGGCTTCTTATCTAAAGAACTATAGGAAGTATGGCGTAGAGGAAGTGAAGGATCAGATAAAAGCAGTAAATGACAATGGAGTGTATTCCTGGATCATATGGAATCCCAGCTGCAAGTACCAATGGGAAGCGTTTATAAATGAATGATTGGAGCTACTACCTGTGGAACAACAAAAACTCTTTTATAACATATGCAATGACCTGTGGGCATTTGCCAAGACGCTTGATAAAAGCAGGCAGGAAATGACAGATGAAGACTGGACAGCAGCCCTGGG
>CAMVRW010000337.1 GCA_947169985.1 uncultured Butyrivibrio sp.
GGAGACCTGGAGAAGGAGCTTATAGCTGAGAATGTATATGAAGCCGGAATATGCTTTGATGGGGGATATTTCTATTATCTTATGGCGAATAAGGATAACTCCCTTTACGTGTACAATGTTGAGACCAAAGAGACGACCAAGATGGACGGCGGAGTTGTAGGGGATGTGGCTATTTCTCCCAACGGAAAGACTCTTGCATATAAATATTACGGCCAAAATTGGAGCGGAGTTGTCATAAAGTCGATTGATGGACAGGTGCTGGGCACTATTGAGGATGATTTTTACCTTCATGCTGTGGCGGTTCCTAATGATGGAAGTGCATTGTTCTATTACACCTATAGTAATCAGGATGGAAAGGAAGGCGTCTTCTGCCACACAGCTGACGGAGAGAAGCAGCTTTCCGATGAGTACCTGTACAGGGCCTACTTTGACAGAGAGTGCAAGCAGATCATCTATGATAGTGATGAAAAGACCTGCTATTACAAGGTTGGGGACAAAAAGTCCAGAAAGCTTAAAAGCAGCAGCTTTTATTACTTTTCTGTATGTAATGCGGAGTACACCAACATTGACGAATATAATTATTACCACATTATAGATACGGATTCCCTGTCCAATAGTCTGATGCTGTCCAACTACCAGAGTATCTTTTGTCTCTATGGGAATGACCCTCAGCTGGTTAAATTTGAGACCACTGGCGGCGAATATATGTATATCACAGAGGATGGCCCTACAGCTGTTATCAAGGAATTCAACCCAGCGAGTCTTAAGAAGGTCTGCTATGACGGAAAAAATATTACAACTGAAGATTACATGACAGGTCTCTTTTCTGTGGGTGCCTTCACCCTTGACAGTGAGCTTGACCAGGCCTGGGCATCAGATTACAGGAATAAGGCTCTCATGTACCAGAAAAGCGATGGAACTCCAGTAAAGGTTGCCGACATTGAACAGAATGTTAACTTTATGGCATGGAATCCTGTGGATAATAAGTGCTATTATGTATGTGATGGTGTTTTATATCGTGTAGGTGACAGCCCAGACTCTGTTGAATTTCTTCGTGATGATGTAAAAAGTCTGTCTGCCACAGGCGAGGACCGTTCAGTTCTGAAGATCAGGACCAATGACGATAAGTACTTCCTGATCCTTGGAGACTATTACTACGAAGTTCAATATTAAGGAGCAGCATGAAAAAGCCCTACGGCGGCATAACTAATATATCTAAATATTTGCTGGAACAGTACGGAGAAAAGGGAGTCCTGGTAAAGCGCGGCAGATCTATCCTGATGAATCAGCAGTCTATGGCTGAGATCAGTGGCCGCGTCACCAGGAACTGTTCTGTTGTGGCGGTCACCAGAGTCATGGATTACTACAGACGGGTGAACAAGCTGCAGCAGATCCCTGAGGACATCCGCGTACTGTACAAACAGGTAGAGGAAGTGGCAGAGGCCTACGGTTACACAGATAAGAGGGGCACTATGCCCTTTTTCATTTCCGGGATCACCAGGGAGGCGTTCAAGCAGTATGGTATCAAGGCAAGATGCCGCGGAGTCTACGTGTGGAGTTTTGAGAAGCACGTGGTAAAAGAGATATCGGAAGGACGCCCGGTCATAATGAATATAGCCAGGGGCTTTTACAAGGACCACACTATTGTGGTTGCGGGCTACAGCATCTGGAAGGTGGGAGATAAGCTCTATCCCATGCTAAGGGTCATTGACGGATGGAAGAGAGGCATCCATTACATAGACTATGAGTCCTTTGCAAAAGACATTTCTCAGTCTATATTCGGTTCCTTTAACACTACGAGGCTTTGAACTGAGGTTTATTGATGAAAAGAAATTTTGGAATAATTGCATTACTGATTCCAAGCTTAATAGTTTCCATGTCCGGCTGCGGGGCTTCAAGTGGAAGTGGCTCAGCACGGAGAGATGGAGGCGGTGGCACTGATGAAGACCTGGCGCTGGTTACCGGTGATGAGACAGGAAATACTGAAAGTACCGCCGATAGTTCTTTTGCTGAGGAAACGGATACCCCTCTTATAGCGAGCATCATTTTGGAGAATGCCAACAGACCTGTGGCTGACAATGTCCAGACAGTCAGAAAGGTTCTGCTTCCTGAAGCGGTGACTATGGGGGAAGGAGATGCAGGGGCATTTTATGGTAACGAGGATTTTAAGGATGTTGCCCCTACTGACATATCTTCTTTTTCTGAAGAGGATGTCCCGGAGAAGTACGATTCCAGAGATGTGAACGGGATTAATTACATCACCACGGTGGAGGATCAGGGATATTCCTATCTTTGCTGGACCTTTGCCTGCATGGGGGCTGTTGAGAGCGACATATTAAAGCACCATGACAATATTACAAATGCGGACATTGACCTGTCTGAGAAGCATCTGGCCTATTACAACATGCATAAAGCCTTAGGTGCTAGGGATGGGTATTTGGACGATGACTATCGTGAGCTTGTAAATGCCGATGGGGACAATAATGACTGGATCTTTGATTACGACACAGGATATATTTCTGTGGGCGGAGTCAGCGACTACTGCATAAATCTTCTGACTGCCTGGAAAGGCCCGGTGGATGAAGTGGGAGGAGATGCATTTAACAGTGTTTACGGAAGCGCAAACCTCTTTACTGACAATACTTCAAAGCCTTCAGAAGCTTACGGAGGCAAATACCATGTTCAGGGAGCGATAAACGTCCCGGGGAACATTGGGAACAGCCTTATGCTGAAACAGATGATAATGGAGCACGGTTCTGTTACTATAGGCGTCAATGCTTCAAGCAAATTCTTTAAGGATCACAGCAGCACCCTGTACTCAACCTTTGATGGGGAGCAGGCCAAAACTGCTGATCATGAGGTTCTGGTCATTGGATGGGATGACAACTACA
>CAMVRW010000338.1 GCA_947169985.1 uncultured Butyrivibrio sp.
AGCGGTCGAGTTTCAAACCATTGAAGTTTTTCGCGCAGGTTGACGACTTCACCGTTGACCTTGATATTCCAATAGCTGACAGACAAAGAGAAGATATGCAGCTTGAACCAATTGATGTTCTTGTCGTAGATGACGATGAGACTATGCTGCGTACAGCTACAGATACATTAGAGTCTCTTGGGGCCACGGTCGAGCAGGCCTTTAGCGGCCTTGAGGCGCTGGGTATGATCGAGCACAGGCATCTTTCAGGTAAGAATTATAATGTGATCATAGTTGACTGGAAAATGCCTGAAATAGATGGCCTTGAAACCATTAAAAGGATCAGGTCGGAGATTAAGACAAATGTTCCAATCTTACTTATCTCCGCATATGATTGGTCAGATATAGAGGATAAGGCTAAGGCGGCTGGCGCAAATGGCTTTGTAACTAAACCGCTTTTCAAATCAACTCTTTATGATAAGATAAACAGCCTGATCGGAAAAGAGTCCAGCTCCATTGAACCGGAGGATGATTATTCTGATCTTCAGGGATTAAATATCCTTGTGGCTGAAGATAATGATATCAATTGGGAGATCATCTCCGCCATGCTTTCGATGTTCGGAATAACAAGTGAACGTGCCGAAAATGGTCGTGTATGTGTTGACAGGATAAAGGAAACAGAAGAGGATAGTTTCACTCTTATCTTTATGGATATACAGATGCCGGAAATGAATGGACTTGACGCAACGAGAGCAATTAGGAAGCTGGAAAACTCATGGGCTTCATCAATCCCTATCGTTGCGATGACAGCAGATGCATTCTCTGAAAATATAATGGAATGTATGGATGCTGGAATGAATGGCCATATCGCTAAACCTATAGATGTAAAACTCGTTATCAAGGAAATACGGAGAATCAAGGAAGGAAGATGAGAATTATGAAGAAAATGATGAGTATCTTTTTAACACTGATGATGATCCTGAGCATGACAGCATGCGGTTCTGAGAAACAGGAAGAAACTGTCCAGGAAGGCTTCAAGCCGTCTTTGGATACATCGGTCAGCTGCAATATCAAAATTGCTGGTGGTTATGATAACTTTGAGGCTCTGGAAGCGGAGTTTGACCGTTTCAATGAGTATTATCCTAATGTGGAACTGGCATATACTAAGGTTGATGACTATAACAATATGATCGGTACAGTATTAGACGGAAATGATGCCCCTGACATCTATGTAAATTATTCATGGATGTATGGACGTGATCAATATAAATCATCCATTGATCATGCTGAGAATCTGGCGGATCCTGCTATTGGACTTGATCTCAATCTGATCCGTAGCAATATCCTGCTTAATACAGATGATGGTACGCTTCCTATGGTACCGGTCTTTTCTAATACCTACGGAATGCTTGTTAATCAAAGCCTTTTCGAGAAAGAAGGACTGAGTGTTCCTACTACTTATGATGAGCTTATTGAAGTATGTAATTCTTTTCGTGATAAAGGATATGATAATCCTATAATGGGATTTTCAAAGGAAGAGACGACGTCAATCTTTACTTTGGCAGTTTACCCATTATTCTGCGATTCAGTAGCGGATGACAAGGATGCAGTGGATAAGCTTAATTCTCTCGATGCATCTGCGGGTGAATACATGCGTTCATCACTTGAGAAGGTAACACAGTTTTTAGATGACAGCGGTGTGAATCTCAATGAATGTGATAAGATTGAAGATAATTACGAAGCAGTGATACTTCGATTTTTTGAAGGTGACATTCCAATGATGACCTGCTCCGGAGATACTGTATCCGGAACAAAGAAAAGGGAGAGCCGTTCTGAGACTTTTACCGCAAATCCATTCACATACACCTTTGTACCATTACCTATTGCTGATGATGGGGCTATTTTCCTTGATATGTCTAACCGTCACTTTTCTGTAAATAAAAATGGTGCAAATCTGGATGTGTCTAATGAATTTAGGCGTTTTCTCATCACCGCAGAGGAGCTTAATGAGATGGCACAAAACAAGGGCCTGATGTCACCGACTAAAGATCTGTCATTTAACAGTATGTATGCTGCCTTCGGAGATGTTCCGGAAGCTAAGATTCTTTCTCCAGAAGAAATAGGGCTCACGGATGATGCTGTTATTCAGTTAAGACATGCAACTTACAGTGTTGGAAAAGGCGAGATGACAATTGATGAAGCAGTAGATGCCTTTGGTACTTTTGAATAAATATTTAGACAGCAGCATCCTAAGTTTGGAAAGTTCCTTCGTTCTGTAGCCAATAAGGGGATTACTGAAGGCTCCATAATGGAAGTTAAGTTTAAGGCTACGGATGATGAGGAGTATCCTATCTTGCTGCAATCCTCAGCAAGATAGTTGTAGTCAGGGATTACTTAAAACCTTGTCAGGAGGAAAACGGGATCACATATGTTGGTATAGAACAATTTCTTCTTGATGAAGATTTTTTGAGATGAGACAAGGAAACAGAACATATCAACCAGAATATCAGCATGAGGGTGTTCGGATAATTGATGCTTCTGAATGGTTGTCTAAATAGGAATGTTTATATTTAGAAAATAATGAATGGAGGAAGAAAATGAAAGTAGCAGTTACATATGAAAACGGTGAGGTGTTTCCACATTTTGGAAGAACACCCCAGTTTAAGATTTATGAAATAGAAAGCGGTGAGGTAAAGACTTCACAGGTGATTGATACAGGTGAAACTGGACATGGTGCACTTGCAGGATTCCTTAGAGACCGTAGCGTAGAAGTTATGATATGTGGAGGAATAGGCGGTGGAGCAATCATGGCTATGGCTGAGTGTGGTATTAAGGTGTATGCCGGTGCTTCCGGAGATGCTGATGAAGTGATTAAGTCTTATATTTCAGGTACTCTTGCTGAAATTGGAG
>CAMVRW010000339.1 GCA_947169985.1 uncultured Butyrivibrio sp.
TAGGACTTGGATATCCTTCGAGCTTTTCGATCACACGTCTTGTGATGAGCTCCATTTCTGTGTTGGAACGGGAGAAGTTAAGGTATTTGCAGCCGTAGATAAGTGGCGGACATGCAGGCCTTATATGTACTTCTTTTGCTCCGCTTCTGTATAAGAATTCTGTTGTTTCCCTTAGCTGTGTTCCCCTTACGATAGAATCGTCAATGAGCAAAAGAGATTTGTTATTAATGAGCTGATTAACCGGAAGCAGCTTCATCTTGGCAATAAGATCACGCCTTGACTGGACTGTAGGCATGAAGGATCTTGGCCAGGTGGGTGTATATTTTACGAATGGTCTTGAATAGGGAATTCCTGATGTGTTGGAATATCCGATGGCATGGGCAACTCCTGAGTCAGGAACGCCGGCAACCAGATCCGGATGAAGTCCTCTTTGCATATCACGCTGGGCAAGCTTACCTCCGCAGCCGTAGCGCATTTTTTCTACGCTAAGTCCCTCATAGGTTGAAGCAGGGAAACCATAGTAGATCCAAAGGAATGTGCAGATGCGCATCTCATCAAGCTCCGGAGCTACAATCTCCACGCTCTCAGGGGTTATAAAAGCAACCTCTCCGGGTCCAAGTTCTTTGTAGTTGTCATATCCGAGATTAAGAAAAGAAAAGCTTTCAAAGCAGACGCAGTAGCCTTCATCCTTGTGACCTATCACAACGGGAGTTCTACCGAAACGATCACGGGCAGCATAGATGCCCTCAGGCGTCATTAGAAGAAGGGACATGGAACCCTTTATGACTTCCTGGGCGTAACGAATTCCTTCAACGATAGTAACCTTCTGGTTGATGATTGAAGCCACCAGCTCAGTAGGATTGATGTCTCCGCCGCTCATCTCAAGGAAGTGAGAACGGTTGTCGGCAAAGAGCTTGTTGGTTATTTCTTCGATATTGTTGATCTTACCAACAGTGGTTATGGCGTAGGTGCCATGGTGCGATCTTACAATAAGTGGCTGAGGCTCGAAATCAGAGATACAGCCGATTCCAAGATTACCCTCCATCTTGAGCATGTCATCCTCAAACTTTGGCCTGAAATAGGACCTTTCAATGTTGTGGATGGAGCGGTCAAACCCTTTCTTCCTGTCGTAAACTGCTAGTCCGGCACGACGTGTGCCAAGATGTGAATGATAGTCGGTACCATAAAAGAGATCAAATACAGCGCTTTCACGTGACGCTACCCCGAAAAATCCTCCCATGCTATCCTCCTGATACAATGCGTAAGTGATTGTCAGATACCCAAACATAATAACACAAAAGTAGGGCAGGTAACACAGCAAAAAGAAAAAAGCTGGTGCTACTTACGTGTTATAATCGAGTTATACAGCGTGACAGTTGAAAACAAGGAGATTTTTTATGTCTAACAAGTACAGCCTTCTTTTTCCGGATCAGTCTCTTCCATACAGGAAACTTAGCGACCTAACGGTGCATGACATTGGCATGGACACTGTTCTTACCAAGCTATCCAGGGAAAAGAATGAGCAGACCTATATCATGAATGTCATGAAGATGATAACTGCAGATCCGGGAAACGCCCGCTACAGGAGCGATGTCTTTGATGATATTTACAAGAATAAGGCCATGAGGGCAGAGCTTTTGGAACTTCTGGACAAAGTGAATTTCCTTAAGGAATATGGCAGCTACAGGCATGACAACGATCACGATCCCGGCATCTGGGACCTGGTCCACAGGCTTGAAGAGATAGGAGATTACATCGAGAGCATCGGTGCGATCCACAAGTGCCTCTCCGGCGCTGACATCCACTCCCAGGGCCTTCTTGGGCTTAAGAAGTATGTCAGTGACCTGTACGAGGACAACGGTTTTGAGGAACTCAAAAAGGATATAAAAGAGCTTCGTGCTGATACCAGCTGTTTAAAGAGTGTAACCGTGGGTATCAACCTAAACGAGAGATTTGAAGCCAGCGGCGTAGGCCTTATTTCCGTCAACAGTAAGCCCTTCACCAAGTCAAACCTGGTGAAACACTTCATGGACAAGGTCTCAGGAAAAGACATAATCAATGAGGAAGCAGACTGGAAGGAAGATTACAGATTTGATGAGATAGTTGCTAAGGGTCCCTTAAATGATGGCGCAGACTTCGTTCCACCGGTGTTCAGCCCTCTGGCAATGATGAGTGTCATGAAGGTTTCTGAGGCTGATGACACCACAAAAGAGATCACCAACTACATGGACAAGATCACAGACAGAATGCTTTCCCAGACGGTAAAGCACCTTAGAAATGTCCTGAATAAGTACACCATGCTGACGGTCAACGATATTACAGACCTGATGCCCGAATTTATATTTTATGTTCGATGGGCTGAGTATATTGAGAAGATGACTGCTCAGGGAGCGCTTTTTTGCAAACCTGAGGCCATAGATGCTACGGAGACTCTTACTGAAAGCCCGGAGAATGCTCTTTTCATGGATGCCAGAGATATTTATAACGTTAAGCTTCTGTCAGAGCACTCTTCAAGTTACAAGGACATTGTAAAGAACAACCTGGATTTTACCGACGAGCACACTCTCTACATCCTTACGGGAGCCAATATGGGCGGTAAGACCACAATAACCCAAAGCGTGGGACAGCTCTTTTTCATGGCCCAGGCAGGAATCTATGTGACAGGCTCCAAATTCAGATATGTGCCTGTGGACGACATCTTCACCCACTTCCCGGCAGATGAGGACAAGACCATGGACTTAGGACGACTTGGGGAAGAGTGCAAGCGTTTCAGGGAATTATATGAAAGTGCTACGGAAAAGAGCCTTATGCTGCTGAACGAGACTTTCTCCACAACCTCTTTTGAAGAGGGCTATTACATTGCCAGAGACTGTTCAAGG
>CAMVRW010000340.1 GCA_947169985.1 uncultured Butyrivibrio sp.
TTTGCTTTTACTATCAGGATAATCTGGAATTATTAGAGGAACTGGGAGCGCAGCTACAGTTCTTTTCCCCAATTCATGATGAGAAGATTCCAGATGTGGACAGGCTCATCTTTGGCGGAGGTTATCCGGAGCTTTATGCAAAAGAACTGTCACAGAATCGGACGATGTTACAAAGCATAAAGGATGCAGCAAATGATGGAATGCCTGTCCTGGCAGAGTGTGGTGGATTTCTTTTCCTGATGGAAAGCCTTGTGACGCCGGAAGGAAATGAGTATGAGATGGCGGGAGTCCTTACGGGGAAATCTCACATGAGGGATAAGCTGTCTCAATTTGGATATGTGAAGGTCACAAAGAATAAGGATAACAGATACATCAAGGATGATGAGGTTATAAAGGGGCATGAGTTCCATTACTACGAGGCTACTGATGAGGGCGATGTCTGCAACATGACCAAGCCTTCAGGAAAGAGAAGCTGGCTTGGCTGTCGTACATATAAAAATGTCTTTGCAGGTTTTGCCCATCTCTATTATCCATCCTGTGTTGCCTTTATAAAGAGGTTTATTGATGCTTGATTTGGAAAGCTTATTACAACTGAAGATTGAAAAGCCCGATGAAAAGACCTTTCATAGGATCAAGAAAAACTGGGACAAGGTTTCCAAACCTATTGATGGCCTGGGAGATTTTGAAGAGCTTATATGCAGGATTGGAGCTATTCAGGGAAAAGAGAATCCTGGGACAAGAAACAGAGCAGCTTTGGTATTCTGCGCAGATAACGGCATAGTTGAAGAGAGAGTATCCCAGAGTGGTAAGGATATAACGCTTGCAGTGGCAAAGGCCCTGGGGAAAGGCATCAGCAGCGCCTGTCATCTAGGAAAGTTTGCAAATGTTAGGATCATTCAGGTGGATATAGGAATTGATTCAGATGAGGTCATTGAAGGTGTACGTAGTCTAAAGGTTTCCAAAGGAACGAGAAACTTTCTTATGGAGCCGGCCATGACCCTTGAGGAATCCCTTCTTGCCATAGGGCGAGGGATGGATCTGGTAAAAGAACTCCATGAGTCTGGAACAGATATCATATCAACCGGTGAAATGGGAATAGGGAATACTACAACCTCAGCGGCTTGCCTTGCAGCTCTTTTACAGGTAGATAGTGAAAAGGTTACAGGTCGAGGAGCCGGTCTTGATGATGAAGGACTTGCCAGGAAGAAAGCTGTAGTTTCCTCGGCACTTGATAAATACGGATTTGATAGCCCAGACATTGTAGTTTCGGATGAGAAAAGCAGAACTTTTGAAATTCTAAGAACTTTGGGCGGACTGGATATCGCAGCTCTGGTAGGAACTTTTATTGGCGGAGCACTTTATCACGTTCCGATTGTTATAGATGGACTTATCAGTGCAACAGCTGCTTTGATGGCTGAGAGACTTGTCCCTGGTACAAAAGAATATATGATCGCTTCCCACAGCGGAAGGGAAGAAGGAACTATCCTGGCCCTTGAAAGCCTTGGATTTAAGCCTTTCATTGAGGGCAACATGGCCCTGGGAGAGGGAACAGGAGCGCTTATGCTTTTTCCCCTTCTTGATATGGTCATGGACTATTACCAAAACGGCGCCAGGTTCAGCGACTATGAAATTGATGAGTACGAGAGGGTTGAGTAAATGACTGTTCTGATAATAGGAACTCCCGACAGCGGAAAATCGGAGAAGGCTGAAGATCTTGCCATGGAACTCGCTTCAGGCTCCCAGCAAATGAATGGTGTCACGTTGCAAAAGAAGTACTACATAGCCACCATGATTCCCTATGGTGAAGAGGGTGCTAAGAGAGTTGAAAAGCATCGGAAACTCAGAGAGGGAAAGGGGTTTATAACCATAGAAAAGCCTACTAAGGTTCATGAACTGATAGATGAGATCTCGGATCTTCAAGACAGCACCTGCCTTCTTGAATGTATGTCTAATCTTATTGGTAATGAGATGCATTCTACAATGCGCTCCGCCACCGAAATCACTAATTCCGTTATGATGCTGGCTGAGGCATCTTCCAATTTGGTGATCGTTACAAATAAATTCCCTTTGGAGGATGATTCCTACGATGAAGATACACAAAAATATGTTAAGCTTGTGAACTGTGTTAACGAAGAACTATCCTCAAAAGTCGACAAAGTGTATAAACGTTCTAAAGACTCTGGTGATTGGATAGAAATGGAATTTTAGCAGGAAAAGACAGGAGAAGAGAAACTACGTGAGTATAATTAAGAGCATCATAATTTCATTATCCTTATATTCCAAGATTCCCATGCCACGAACCCAGTGGGATGAGGACAGCTTTGAGCATGCCATCAGCTTCCTGCCTCTTACAGGCCTTATTATAGGCGCAGTGTCATATGCCTTTACAAGGCTTGCTATGGACTATCAGCTTCCGGTGCTCTTCGTAACCCTGATGCTGACTGCGATTCCTTTGCTCATAACAGGTGGCTTTCATGTAGATGGTTTCATGGATGTTCAGGACGCGATTCACTCATATCAGTCTAAGGAAAAGAAGCTTGAGATTATGAAGGACCCACATATCGGTGCTTTTGCTGTCATCAGCGCAGGAACAGCTCTTTTGATATGGACCGGCTTTTTATATCTGATATTAGCCAGGAGCTTTGAAGCTCAGGACCTTACGATTCCTTTGGCTTACTGCCTTTCCTTTGTTCTTGTCAGGGCACTTTGTGGAATGACCTGTATCTCTTTTCCCAAGGCCAAAGAAGACGGGATGCTTAACAAGGAGACAAAAAACAGCCAAAAGGGAGATTTTTTGTTTCTTGCTTTGGAGGCATTTATTGCCCTGGGTGCCATGATGCTTATAAG
>CAMVRW010000341.1 GCA_947169985.1 uncultured Butyrivibrio sp.
TGAGTTTCCAATTGACCAGGAACAGCCAGGTGGTACTCAAGACTTTCTTTTGACTCTTAGGAACTCCAAGCTTGAAGATGATGAGCTGGTGGATGAGTTCTATGAGAAGGTTATAGCCAACTATGTAAATGGCGAGAATTACTTTATTATCCTGATACATGCAGTTTATGACATCCCCGGAATAACAAACGATGGAATAATGATGGAGGATGCTTCAGACAACGTTTACGACTATATGCTCTGCAGTATCTGTCCTGTTAAGCTCTCAAAGGCAGGCCTTGGATATAATGAGTCCAAGAATGTGATAGAGGAGAGATTCAGGGACTGGATAGTAGAAGGACCTGTGAAGGGATTTCTTTTCCCTGCATTTATAGAAAGAAATACCGACATCCATAACATGCTTTACTTCACAAAGAAGCCTGAGGATCTTCAGCCTGAATTTGTTGAGGCTATGTTTGGAGGACGTGCACCTATTTCAGCTCCCGAGCAGAAGGACATTTTTGATGCGGTGGTACAGAACACCATCGGTGAGGAAGCTGACTACGATATCATGAAGAACATCCATGATAACTTAAATGACATGATCGAGGATCACGCTGAGGATCCGGAGCCATTGGAGCTTAAGAAGAACGATGTTAAGCAGCTCCTTCACGACAGCGGAGTCCCCGAGGACAGAATGAATTATTTTGAAGAGAATTATGTTAAGTGCGCAGGAGATGAGGATTTTCCTCTTCTTGCAAGCAATATAGCTAACACCAAGAAGTTTGATATTGAGACACCTGATGTGGTCATCAAGGTAAAGCCTGACAGGACAGACCTTGTGGAATCCAGAATAGTAGATGGCAGACAGTGTCTTGTTATCGCTGTTGATGATCATATCGAAGTAAATGGCATAAACGTAAGGACTTTCATGAATAAGTGATATGCTAACAGCCATAAGCCTATTTTTGAAAAGAAATAAGATGGAGCTTGACGAGATCAAGTTTTACTTCAACAAGTGTGCTGACGACATCGATAGAACTAACATGTACATGCTTCGCAGAACATGCATGTGGACAGCTATCGTGTATGTAGGCATGCTTGTTTTTGCTATGACCATTGTGCCCAGATTCAGGATGGGAGTTGGGCATTTCCTTTTCATACCGCTTATCATTGCGTATTTCTTTGTGAATCTCTACACCAGGACCCACGAACTTCTTCCTACCAGCGTATGTAATTTTGCCTGCCTTTTCTATTACTTTAACATAGGCATTTCGCTGATCCTTATGGAGCTGAGTGCAGAGGCTTTTCAGCCCTCCAGATGGTTTCCGCTTTTTCTTATAACATTTCCAATTCTGTTTATTGACAGGCAGTATAGGTATGTGGCGGAAGAGACAGTAATGCTTTTCATCTATTATGTTGTCACGTTCTTCTTTAAGGAGCCGTCCTATTTCTACAGGGATGTGTATACTGTTTTGGCAGCCTACGTCATTTCGCTGATAGTATCCAGGGTTGTGCTGGGAACCAGGGCAAAACAGGGCCTTTCAATGGTGGAACTACGAAGATTCAGTAAGATGGATAAGCTCACCCAGGTTTACAACAAGGGTGCTCTGCTTTCAGAGATGCAGGACTATCTCACCAGGAGAAGAGATGGTGCGCCCTGCACCATGTGCATGATGGATGTGGACAATTTCAAGCAGGTAAATGACAGCCTTGGCCATGAGGGCGGAGATCTTCTTTTGGAGCAGATCGGACAGCTCCTGATTGCGAATTTCAGGCCTTCCGATATCGTTGGAAGGTTCGGTGGAGACGAGTTTGTGGTGTTCATGCCCAATATGAGGGATCCCAATCTGGTGGATCTTCGCTGTAGAACATTGCAGATGCTTCTTTCTGACTATTACATAGGTAACACTGAACCATTCACCTTAAGTATTGGAACCATTGTAGATGAAGGAAATCATTCCCAGGAAGAGCTCTTTGGAATAGCGGATGATGCACTTTATGAGTCCAAGATGAAGGGGAAAAACTGCTGTACTTCATGGGTTGCTCATGATCAGATGAGCTTTGATAAGCCTGTCCTTGTCTTTGTTACAACCCTTGGAGAGGAAAAAGCAAGACTTCTTCCTCAGGAAGAAAAAGACAGATTCCAGATATATGCCACTCAGTCAGAGGACGAGGCTCTTTTGTATGTCAGTCAGTATAGGGATAATATAGGCCTTATAGTTGCGGAGCTGAATGAGGAGACAAAGAGCGGGGAACTTGTGATCAGATATACCAAGACCAGAGACAGGTTCAGCAACATTCCGATCCTGGCTGTGGTCCGAAACGAAGAGGTCGAAAAGATCGCCAGGTCTCTTGGGGCAGATGATGTACTGGTTACTTCCGCACCGGGAGAGGCTTTCAAGGACAGTATAACGGAACTTTCAGGTAAGTGAAAAGTTGACTTTTAAATTGCATGCAATATAATAAGAATAATCATTTGAATGAGTCAAAGAGAAGAAGATTATGATAAGCTTATAGCTAGAATGAAAGAGTTAGGGATGAAGTTGGAAGAGTATGATTGGTACTTAGGATTAAGAAAGTATGGAACTTGTAAAAGAGCAGGTTTTGGAATTGGTTTTGAAAGATTACTTATGTATTTAACTGGAATGAAAAACATTCGTGATGTTATTGCTTATCCTAGAACTGAGGGAAGCTGTAAGTTTTAAAAGACAAGCCATATCAAGCTTTGATATGGCTAAAATAATTTTAATAAAAAAGTGATATTTGTATAGTAAATGCAAAACATTTATGATAATATTATTTTAAGAAATTGCAAACTAAATAAATATAAAAAAATACATTGGATGGTTCATTGGTAGGTAGAA
>CAMVRW010000342.1 GCA_947169985.1 uncultured Butyrivibrio sp.
GGTAAGTGAGTCCATCATCAAAAGAACATCCTTGCCCTGATCTCTAAAATACTCTGCTATTGACGTTGCTGTCTTAGCTGCCTTGACACGTTCTAGGGCCGGCTTATCTGAAGTTGCTACTACTACTACAGATCTCTGGACGCCTTCTTCGCCAAGATCTCTTTCTATGAACTCTCTAACCTCTCTTCCACGCTCTCCGATAAGGGCTATTACGTTGATATCTGCCTTAGTATTGCGAGCGAACATACCAAGGAGGGTGGATTTGCCGACTCCGGAACCTGCAAATATCCCTATACGCTGCCCCTTACCGACAGTCAGAAGTCCGTCAACGGCTTTAACGCCAAGCGGCAGTACTTCTGATATCGGATCTCTTGACATAGGGTCCGGAGGCTGGTTCTCAACAGAATAAGAGATTCCGTTTTCCAGGACATGTCCCTGACCATAGCTGGTTCCATCAATACGGCCAAGCCCATCAAGTGTCTGACCAAGAAGACCATCACCAACATTAACTCTAAGAGGCGACTCTGTATTTTCCACGATAGAGCCGCTTCCTATTCCGCTGGTATTCTCATATGGCATAAGCTGCACTCTTCCATTTGAAAAGCCTACAACTTCAGCCATAGTGGGCTTTCCGGAATATTTAACAGGAGATTCATCCCCCTTTTGTTTGGGATAGATATAGCAAATATCGCCCATCTTGGCATCGGGCCCTGCTGACTCGATTGTAAGACCGACGATATTTATGACCTTTCCCCTTGTTCTGTAAAAGGTCTGAGTTTCAAGTTTTCTATATCTGCCAAAATCTATAAGTCCACCTGACATAAGATCTCCTACTAATTCCTACGGTCAAAAGAAAGAAGCTTTATCTTTCTTCCAAGTTCTTCAAGCTCAACTCCAACACTGCAGTCAAAGATTCCACCATCAGTTTCGATAATGCACTCATTTTCTTTAAGTGTAGGATCTTCTACAAGTTCAAGTACCGTATCCGGGCTTACTACATTTTGCATGAGCTGTTCCTTGGCATCTGTGATCATGTCATAATCATCAGGCGAAATGTGTATAAGAAGGCTTCCGCTTGACTCTATCCTTGAAAGAGCTGTCTGGAGAAGGTGAAGGATTATCTCCTTATCATCTTTAAAGGATACGTTGAACACATGCTCGTAGATCCTTGTCAGTGTATCAACCATCTCAGGTTCTACAGACTGGGTCATACGCTCGTATCTTGCCTCAAGCTCTTTTTCTTTTTTCTGAAGTGTCTTCTCTATCTTGTCTTCAGACTTACTCATACCTTCCTGAAAACCTTCGTCGTAACCTTGGCGGTGGCCTTCTTCCCTTGCCTGACTCAGAATCTGATCAGCCTGAGCTCTGGCATCAGCAACTATCTGATTGGCCTGTACCTGAGCATCGTTTAATATCTGATCTATATCTTTTTGAATATTTGGAGGCATATCTCCCGGACCGCCATATGAAGGATCCTGCCCGCCGTATTCGTCGCCCGGCATCTGGCTCGTAGAATCCGGCATCATGCCGCTTTCGCCATCAAAATCAGACAGACTCATCTCAGAGGGCATTGCATCCATTCCATCCATACCCTCCTGATCTTCCATCAGTCTGTCAATCGGTTCTGCAGGAATTCCTTCGTTAAAAGAGGGTTCGTACATGTCATCCATGCCGTCCATGCCTTCTTCAGTCTGCATCTGGGCACTTTGCCTTGCACGGCGCCGCATCTCTTCCTCATAAGACTCCTGAATCTTGATATCAGACAGCTCATTATTATCGATGATTCTTGTATCTTCACTATCAAGAGTTACCCACATGCCTTTTACAAGATTAGACAACTATATCATCACCTCCGCCCCTGGAGATTACGATCTCGCCGGAATCTTCAAGCTTTCTGATAATGTTAACGATCTTCTGCTGAGCTTCTTCAACATCCTTCATACGAACAGGACCCATGAAGTCCATATCTTCCTTGATCATAACTGCAAGACGCTTTGAAAGGTTATTGAAGATTGCAGTCTGAACCTGCTCATTTGCACCTTTACAAGCAAGAGACAGATCTGAGTTATCAACATCGCGAAGTACTCTCTGGATCGAACGGTCATCCAGCATGAGGATATCTTCGAATACGAACATCTTCTTACGGATCTCATCAGCAAGCTCGGGCTCTTCGATCTCGAGAGTTTCCATGATATGCTTTTCTGTCTGACGATCAACTGTATTGAGAATCTCAACAACAGCATCGACACCGCCGATGATCGTGTAATCCTGGTTAACAAGAGACGACAGCTTGGTCTCAAGTACTTTTTCTACATCCTTGATAGTATCCGGACTCGTTCTATCCATAGTCGCTATCCTCTTGGCAACATCTGCCTGTCTGTCAGGAGTAAGGGCACCCAGGATCTGCGAGCTCTGCGCTGGTGACATGTAGGACAAAATAAGTGCGATCGTCTGAGGATGCTCATCCTGTATGAAAGTAAGTATCTGTGAAGGGTCAGTCTTTCTGATAAATTCGAAAGGCTTAACCTGCAAGGATGCAGTAAGTTTACTGATAACATCCATAGCCTTGTCTTCACCAAGTGCTTTTTCAAGGAGTTCCTTGGCATATGTGATACCGCCTTCAGCAATGTACTGCTGAGCAAGACATACGCCATAGAAATCATTGATAACAGCCTCTTTTATCTCAGAGCTTACAGATCTTGTGTTGGCAATCTCCAACGTAAGCTCCTCAATCTCCTCCTCCTTCAGGTATTTAAAGATAAGAGATGACTTCTCGGGTCCAAGCGCGATGAGAAGTATCGCCGCCTTCTGTGTGCCTGAAAGGTTGTCTGTCAAATTTGACAC
>CAMVRW010000343.1 GCA_947169985.1 uncultured Butyrivibrio sp.
AGAGAATGGCTCTTCCCAATGCCGAGATCATGATCCATCAGCCCCTCGGCGGAGCTCAGGGACAGGCTACTGAGATTGAGATCGCAGCTAAGCATATCATCAGAACAAAAGAGAAGTTGAACAGAATGCTGGCTGAGAACACAGGAAAGCCTTATGAGCAGGTTGCAGCTGACACAGAGCGTGACAACTGGATGACAGCTCAGGAAGCCCTTGATTACGGACTTATCGATTCAATCGTTGAGAATCGCCCTAGAGAAAAAGAGGATAAATAATTATGGCAAAGAATTCCGGAGAGATCAGGTGCTCTTTTTGTAACAAGACACAGGATCAGGTTAAAAAACTCATAGCAGGCCCTGCAGGGGTTTATATCTGCGACGAGTGCGTGGACATCTGTGCTGATATCATCGAGGAAGAATTTGATGATGAGCCTGTTCACGGTCAGGACCAGCAGATCAATCTGCTCAAGCCTGTGGAGATAAGGAATTTCCTTGACGAGTATGTAATTGGACAGGAAGAGGCCAAGAAGGTTCTGGCTGTTTCCGTTTACAACCATTATAAGAGAGTACTTGCTCCAAAGAATGATGACAAGAATGATGTAGAGCTTCAAAAGAGTAACATCATTATGATCGGACCAACAGGTTCAGGTAAGACATATCTGGCTCAGACCCTTGCCAAGATCATAAATGTACCTTTTGCTATCGCAGATGCCACAACTCTTACAGAGGCCGGCTATGTGGGCGAAGATGTTGAGAACATTCTTTTAAAGCTTATTCAGAATGCGGATTACGATATTGAACGTGCTCAGTACGGAATCGTTTATATCGATGAGATCGACAAGATCACAAAGAAGAGTGAGAACGTATCCATCACCCGTGATGTTTCAGGTGAGGGCGTTCAGCAGGCACTTCTTAAGATAGTTGAGGGAACAGTTGCAAGCGTACCTCCTCAGGGTGGTAGAAAGCATCCTCATCAGGAGCTTATCCAGATCGATACCAGCAACATTCTCTTTATCTGTGGCGGAGCCTTTGATGGTCTTGATAAGATCGTTGAGGCAAGACTTGACCGTAACTCCATCGGATTTAATGCGGAGATCGCAGATAAGTCTGAGCGTGAGATCGGCGAGGTTTTGAAGGAGGTTACTCCTCAGGATCTTGTGAAGTTTGGGCTCATTCCTGAGTTTGTAGGTCGTGTGCCTATTACAGTTACTCTTGAAGGTCTGTCAAAAGAGGCTTTGGTGCGTATCTTAACTGAGCCAAGGAATGCGCTGGTTAAGCAGTATCAGAAGCTCTTCGACTTCGACGATGTAAAGCTTACCTTCGAGGACGAAGCTGTTCAGAAGATCGCGGCTATGGCTTACGAGAGAGAGACTGGTGCCAGAGGACTTCGTTCTATTATGGAGAAATCCATGATGGATGTTATGTACGAGATCCCATCAGATGACAGCATAAGCGAGTGCGTTATCACAGATGCCTGCGTAGATGGCACAAGCCAGCCACTTATCGTAAGAGGCAAAGAGCCTAAAAAGCTCAAACCTGCCAAATAAAGTTAACAGCAATTGATCAAGCGGAGTTGTAAAAGGCTCCGCTTTCATTTTCAGTATTTCCGCATGCGACGCGGAGAAAAAAGGTGATCATATGGTTATAAAGAATGTAAATCTTGAGACTGTCTGTGGAATTACCAGTACTCTTCCGGACAATACACTTCCTGAGTTTGCTTTTGCAGGAAAGAGTAATGTGGGAAAGAGCTCTCTGATAAACGGGCTTATGAACAGGAAAAACTATGCAAGGACTTCCCAGGAGCCCGGAAAGACTCAGACCATCAATTACTACAATATCAATAATGAGTTTTATCTTGTGGACCTTCCCGGCTATGGCTTTGCCAGAGTTTCGGAAAAGACCAAGCAGCAGTGGGGAAAGATGATAGAAAAATATCTTCATACCTCTCGCCAGCTTCGAAGAGTCTTTTTGCTGATCGATATAAGGCATGATCCATCAGCCAATGATGTTCAGATGTATAAGTGGATCGTGCATCAGGGATTCCAGCCGGTTATCATCGCTACCAAGGCGGACAAGATAAAACCCTCCCAGATGGAGAAGCATCTTAATATGCTAAGGTCAGGTCTGGGACTTCCTGAGGAGCTTAAGATCTATCCTTATTCAGCTCTTAAAAAGACCGGAAGGGATGAAATTTACGAATTAGTGGATAGTATTTTGGCTGAAGATGGAGAAAAAGCATAAAAAGTTAAGAAAGTTTTAGTGTTTTAAGAGAAACTTTATATGAAATATCGACAACTTGTTTTATAATTAAAGTTGACAGAAGTCATAAGTTAAAGTGAGCGAGGTGTGTGATATGAAGAGTATAGTTAGAAAAGTTTCCGGTCTGTTATGTGTAGCAATGATTCTTGCATTATCATTTAGTACAAAATCTTATGCAGGAAGTGATTGGCCATATTACTTTGATTTCAGTGACCAGCTTCTTTCAATTGATGCCGGAGGATCTGCTGAGGTTGGAGTAGTGGCAAGAGGTAATTATACCTACTTTGTTGGAAACCACACCAGTAGTGGCACATACATCGAGACTAACTTTAAAGGTGGCACCGGAAAGATGATAATCCACATTGGTGCTGATGAGCAGGTAAAAAACGTATTCTTCTATATGTATGCTGATGAAGATCCTGTTAAGCTCGAAGACTATGCTACTATCGAAGTATATGTACAGAACATCCAGCCTTCATATGCATATCCCGGATCTGATGCTCTTAAGTCATATGCCGGCAATAATGGAGAGTTCAATGCATTTTTCTACTATGTAAACTATGCGGACCTCAGAAATGCCTAT
>CAMVRW010000344.1 GCA_947169985.1 uncultured Butyrivibrio sp.
ATCTCGCATGATAGTAACATCATCGGCAATACGCTTGATCTCATCCATCTTGTGAGATATATAGATCATTGCTACTCCTCTGCTACGCAAAGTTTCCATGATCCTGAACAGCGCTTCTACTTCACTATCTGAAAGAGAAGATGTTGGCTCGTCAAAAATAATAACTTTAGCATCATGTGATACTGCCTTTGCAATCTCGACTGACTGCATCTGTCCGATGGACAATGTATCAAGCTGTGCCTTAGGATTGAAATCCATGTTTACTTCTTTGAGCCACTTCTCTGTTTCTTCGTACATTTTTTTGTGGTCAATTACCTGAATCGGACCAAATTTCTTTACCGGGAATCTTCCAAGAAACATGTTCTCTCCAACGCTTCTTGCAAGTACCGGCTGAAGCTCCTGATGCACCATGGCTATACCTTTTTTCATAGCCTCATCAGGATTGTCGATTGTTGTCTTTTCTCCGTCTATATAGATCTCTCCGGCATCCATCTTGTAAATACCGAAAAGACACTTCATAAGTGTTGATTTACCGGCTCCGTTCTCTCCCATAAGTGCATGGACGGTACCGGGCCTAACTGCCAATTGTACGTTATCCAGTGCCTTTACACCGGGAAAGGACTTGGATACGCCCCGTAGTTCCAATTTGTACTCTGATGCCATATCGTGTCCCCTTTTCTTCCATAAAGAATGCGGGAGCTTAAGTGCTCCCGCACCATAGTGTTTCTTATACTGCTAGATTTCTCTGTTAAACATTATTTAAGAGAGTCTAATACTGACTGAGCGTTCTCAGTTGTAACCTTTACGTAGTCACATCCGATGTAGTACTCGTTGCCAGCACCTGTGATGTAGTTGATAGCTGCATCAGCTGCACCGTGTGACTGAGCGATGTGATCGTTGAATACTGTACCTGTCATTGTTCCAGCAAGTACGTCCTCAAGAGCCTCTGTAAGAGCGTCAACACCTACAAGGTAGATGTCCTCGCCAACCTTACGTCCAGCTGCCTCGATTGACTGAAGAGCACCAAGAGCCATAGCATCGTTGTTGCAGAATACTACTTCTGTCTCAGGATGAGCTGAAAGTGAGTTAGCAACAAGCTGCTGAGCTGTAGCCTGATCCCAGTTACCTACCTGATCATCAAGGCAATCAACTGTCCAACCAGCATCCTCAAGAGCCTTAACTGAGAACTCTGTTCTGTACTGAGCATCAACGTTCTCAGGGTCACCCTCGATCATGATGTACTGGATCTTGCCATCGCCGTTAAGGTCTACTTTATCCTGACCAAGGTCAACGATGATCTCACCCTGCATTGTTCCAGACTGACGAGCGTCACATCCAACGTATGTTACGTTCCAGCTGTTTGACTGCCATCTTGCTTCCTCGTCAGCATCAGGCTCACGGTTGATATAAACAAGAGGGATATCAGCGCCAACTACGAGATCTGTGATTGTAGCAGCAGATGAAGAGTTAACTGGGTTGATGATAAGTACATCAACACCCTGTGTGATGAAGTTCTGGATCTGGTTTGTCTGTGTAGCCTGGTCGTTAGCACCATCTACGATTGTGATGTTATCCTTTGAGAATCCCTGAGAAATGAGATAGTTCTCAAGCTCTGTTCTGAACAGTGTCATGAAGTTATCAGCGAACTGATAGATACAAACACCAACCTTCTTGTCTGCAAGATCAGCGCTTCCTGCTGTCTCAGCAGCCTCTGTAGCTGTCTCTGCTGCCTGAGTAGCTGTCTCTGCAACCTCTGTAGCTGTCTCTGCTACCTCAGTTGTAGCTGTCTCTGCAGCACCCTGTCCGCATCCAACAAGCATAGACATTGTCATTGCAGAAACTGTTAAAAGACTTACCAATTTCTTTTTCATTTATTTCATCCTCCTTAAAGATAATGTGTTGAGGCGCACGTGAATTAGAGCCCCAACGTTTGTTTACAATGAGAATTATAGCAATGGCATTTGTGCAAAAACATAGAGAATACTTCTTTGTATCTTAGAAATCCTTTTATATTTTAGGTCTATTTGTCGCTTTTAGACAAAAGAAAGCACTCTGTTTTGTGCACTTTTCCCTTCCGGAAACGTTTTCCAAAAACAGAGTGTTGTCATTTTGTATTATTTTTCTATTATTCTATTTCAGTACTGCCGTCTGAATAGGTTATTACCCAGTATCCTTTACCTGTTCCGCAGTCCTCATGGTACTGCTTATCCACAATAACAAGTTCAGGTTCTTCAGCTGTTTCTTTTGAAACTTCAGGAGAAAAAGCTACTTTCTCATCCCCAAGGCTCTGAACCACTACCTCTTCCGGAACTGCCTTAGGAGCTGGAGACTCCTCTTTTACCATCTGGGGAATAACCACCGGAATACTTCTGTCTGTAGTTACTGTGACAGATTCGGCAACTGAAGCTGATACAGCATCATGGTACGCCGGCCAGAAGGCGTAGAGAAGAAGATTAAATATGAAGACCATAAAGGCCGTTCCCGTAAAAAGAAACAGGAACATAAGGACTTTTCTCATACTGAATTCCCTTTCAAAAAACTTTTCCCTGGCTGGATAGGCGCCTTAGAAAGATACTGTGTAGCTGCCTTCCTTCACCAACGGACCTGCAGGGTAACTGTCGTAGGTCTGCTTATAGTAGCCTGATCCCTTTGCTCCCTGCATCTCAGCATCGAATATGTACAACTTATCCCCTAGCTTGACCTCTGTCCAGGCGTGGGATGTACGTCCGCCAAGTGATGAAGTTACAGTTCCTGTGCAGACTCTTGCATCATATCCAAGGCCTTTTGCAATGTAAGCAAAACCCGAAGCATAGAGAGCCAAATAAACCCAACTGGGA
>CAMVRW010000345.1 GCA_947169985.1 uncultured Butyrivibrio sp.
GGAAAAAATCACCCAGCTTCCACAAGATTCAATGGCTGCATGAACTGCGGCATCTGCGGTGTCAGCAATGTTAAAGGTCATACTCGCAACCATCATTACCCTGTCAATGGCTCGGTTTCTGAACGGAATCACCCTGCTCCAATCAATGCCCCTTATTCCATGGTCTATGATCTCGCCTTCGAGATGAATCAGGAAGAAAAGAGTCCTTGCAAATATCTCGTTAAATGCAACAGGAATTGCCTGTAGTCCCAGCTGTTTATACAGAACAATTTCATGTCTGAGATCCATCTTGTGATTCTCGTACAGGTCATTCACAAACGCCGGTAACCCAGAATCCTTGAGTCCAGGCAGTCCAGCAATCCCCGAAAAGATCCTGTAAAAGAACCATGTCTACATTGACTGCTCCGTAGTCATTTTCCAGGATGCATATCTTTTCCCCTGAATCAATAAGGTACTTGGCATATTCTTTTATAAATGTAGTTTTACCGGATCCAAGGAATCCGGTAATAAGGTCTATCTTTATCATATTCAACTACATCTCACCCTTATCAGGCATCAAAATTCAAGTAATGGAGACAGACAACTTCTCTCAGCAACCATCAATGGAAAATCATTCCCATGGTAGGGATTATCTCCCATCTCGATTTCCACACGAACAGTCTCATATGCCAGTTCAGGCATGTTATTCTCCTTGGACAGGTGGCCCAAAAAGATACCCTTCATCTTGTCATTCAAAAGTCTGCAAAGAAGCTCTCCGCTCTTTTCATTGGAAAGATGTCCCTTATCTCCAAGGATCCTTGATTTAAGGATATAGGGATATGGACCAGTCTGGAGCATCCTCACATCATGATTGGCTTCTAGTAAAAGTGCATCGCACCCGCTAAGGGCTGATACGGTATAATCTGTGTAACATCCAAGGTCAGTGGCAATTCCCACTTTCTTATCCCCGCAGTATACTCTGTATCCGCAAGGGTCTAAAGCATCGTGGCTAATAGTCATTGGATCAATTATCATATCCCCTACAACCAAGGCTTTATCAGCACATACAGGGATAAACTCTTTTCCTGCCATCTCATCCTTCTTATCAGAATTAAGGATTCCCTGAATGGTTCCGGCTGTTGCGTAGATTGGTATATCGAACTTCTTAAGTATAGTCCTGATGGCTGATATGTGATCCACATGTTCATGGGTCACAAAGATTGCACTGATATCTGACAGAGAAAGCTGAAGCTGATTCAGCCCCTCCTCAATTCTTTTCTTGCTGATGCCTGCATCCACAAGGATATGGGTGTTATCTGAACCAACATAGGTACAGTTCCCACTGCTTCCGCTGGCAATACTGGTAAAACGCATTAATACAAAACTCTCCCAAACAAATTATTTCCAATAAACTTCTATCTTGTCACCCTCATGGATTGGCTGCATGTAATCCGGAGTAGCGCCGTTAAGGCTAGTGACAATTGATCTGCCGTTTGGCTTTGAAAGATCAAAGTCAATGGCATCAAATATATCAACAAAGATGTAATCAGCCTTACCATGAAGGGTAATAGGCTCATTATTGACCATAATATGAAGGTCATGGGCAAGAATATTCTTAACTACCTCAGGCTCCTCTTTCTCTTCCTTCTCATAGGTTCCATCATCGTCCGGAAGGTCATCAAAGGTAAGCTGACCATCCTTGTCAGCCTTAAGCCTTACCTCGTTATCAATATTCTCATAGGATTCCTCATTGGCCTGGCTGATAGCCATTTCATCAGCACTAGGGAAATCCTTGTAGTAATCCATTATCATCTCATCCTGAGACTTGAACTCAATCTTGAAGTTCTCGTATACAGGAGTGCTAAGATCACCACGCTCGTTGTTGACGATGATAACCGTATCCTCGGTGATCTGGATATCCATCAGTTCAGCAATCTGAGCTGCGGTATTGTAATCCAGAATCTTAACTTCATCCCCGGGATGAATGTCGTAGTATCCTGTCTGAGCCTTTCCATTGACAGTAGCATACCTTGATGCCTCAACGTTTTTACCATTTACATTGACGTTGAACTTAGTCTTGAACTCAGGAATATTCTCAACAGAAGCCTTTCCTGGAGCTCCGGCTGTAGACGGAGTAACCTGGATGATATCGTTGGCATGGATCTTGGAGTGGATATCTGCGGGCTTACCATTAAGCTGGATAACAGCAGCTTCACCAGGCTCACCTCTGGAAGTCCTTTCCTTACCGTTTACTGTATAGCGAAGCTCCTCACCCCTCTTAGGGAACAGGTCCTCATTAGGAAACGCTGCCTGCATGGCTGCATCCACAATCTGGAGCTTACCATTGTCGTAAATCTTTGTCTGAGTTCCGTTAAAGGAAACAAAGATAAAGTTGTTGGCCTCTTCATAGAAGCTGATACAGATACCAAGAGGAGTAACAAGAAGTGAATCCCTCTCTATACCGTCGTTATTGAGGAAGGTGATATTCTTCATAACTTCCTCGCCTCGCAAGGCAACACGCTCCTCAGGAATATCCATATCCTTGGCAATAGCCTTGGTGTAGCCGGGAACACATCCGCCACCACCAACAACGAATACAGCACTTACAGCCTTATCGCCGTTGAGCTTCTTGATCTCGTCTGTAGCCTTCTGTGCCATTTCATCAATCTTGGGCTTAATGATCCTGGCAATTTCCTTAGAAGTTATGGTCTTCTTAAGGCCCATAATATCTGTGTATTCAACCTTGTCACTGTGGCTGGCCTGAATCTTTATCTCATCCGCTGCATTAAAGTCCACAAGACAATGCTGGGCAATTATCTCTGTAATATCATCACCTGCTATTGGAAGCAT
>CAMVRW010000346.1 GCA_947169985.1 uncultured Butyrivibrio sp.
GGAATAGTGGGAGAGTCCGGCAGCGGCAAGTCCGTAACTGCATATTCCATTATGCAGATTCTTGCGGGAACAGGAAAAATCGTATCCGGGTCCATCAAGCTGGACGGACAGGAGCTTGTGGGGGCGGGAGAGAAGGTAATGAAGACCGTAAGAGGCAACAAGGTATCCATTATCTTCCAGGATCCCATGACCAGCCTTAATCCTACCTATACCATCGGACATCAGCTCATGGAGGCCATACTCCTTCACACCGACAGAAACAAGGAGCAGGCAAAAGAGCGCGCCATAGAGATGCTGAGGCTAGTTAATGTAAATGAGCCTGAAAAGAGAATGAATCAGTATCCTCATGAGTTCTCAGGCGGTATGAGACAGCGTGTTATGATCGCCATGGCACTGGCCTGTGAGCCTGATATTCTTATTGCGGATGAGCCTACAACAGCTCTTGATGTTACTATCCAGGCCCAGATCCTTGACCTTATGAAATCCCTTCAGGAAGAGCTGGGAATGGCCATCATCATGATCACCCATGATCTTGGAGTTGTTGCACAGATGTGTGACGAAGTCATCGTTATGTATGCGGGTTCCATCTGTGAACAGGGAACCGCCGATGAGATTTTCTACAATCCACGCCATGAGTACACCAAGGGACTTCTTCGTTCCATCCCAACTGAGGGCAAGGAAGGCAAGAAGCTTGAGCCCATTACAGGAACACCTATCGATCTTTTGAATATGCCCAAGGGATGTCCCTTTGCACCAAGATGCGACGCGGCCATGAAGATATGTCTTCGTGAAAGAGCAGAGCGTATGCAAATAAATGACTGGCACGCAGCAGCCTGCTGGATGAACGTTAAGAAGGCTATGGAAGGTGGTGAAGCTAATGAGTGAAGCAAAAAATCTCGTTGAGATAAAACACCTTAAAGAGTACTTCAATGTCAACGTGGGTTTCTTTAAAACCAAACCTCTTAAGGCTGTTGATGATGTTTCTTTTGCAATTAAAAAGGGAGAGACCTTAGGTCTTGTAGGTGAGTCGGGATGCGGAAAGACCACAGTGGGACGAACCATCCTCAAGCTGTATAAGCCCACCTCCGGAGAAATCTGGTACGACGGCAAGCTTATTAAGACCGAGGCGGATATTAAGGAATTAAGAAAGAAAGCCACCATGGTTTTCCAGGATCCTTATTCATCCCTTAACCCAAGAATGACAGTATCTGATATCATTGCAGAGCCACTGGATGTTCATGAGCTTTACAACAACAAAGAGGAGAGAAGAGCACGTATCCTTGAGCTTATGGGTTACGTAGGACTTAACTCAGAGCATGCTTCAAGATATGCTCACGAGTTCTCCGGCGGACAGAGACAGCGTATCGGAATCGCAAGATCCCTGGCTGTTAACCCTGAGTTTATCGTCTGCGATGAACCTGTATCAGCTCTTGACGTTTCAATTCAGGCGCAGGTTATCAACATGTTTGATGAACTTCAGGAGAGACTGGGACTTACATATCTGTTCATTGCCCATGATCTTCTGGTAGTTAGACATATCAGTAACAGAATAGCAGTTATGTACCTTGGTAAGATGGTTGAGCTGGCAGATGCAGATGAGATCTACAACAATCCACTTCATCCATATTCAAAGTCACTTATTTCAGCTGTTCCTGTTCCGGATCCTAAGGTTGCAAGAGCTAACAAGAGAATCGTTCTTTCAGGCGATATCCCTAGCCCTCTCAATGCTCCTTCAGGATGTCCATTCAGAACAAGATGTGCTTACTGCAAGGCTGATTGCTCAGAGAGCATGCCTGAGTTTAAGGAAGTAAGCAAGGGACACTTTGTTGCTTGTCATCACGTTGCTGAGATTAACTAATATTTGGGGAATTGTATACATGTGTTCAAATGCATGATATACTATATATTGTGTATCGTGATTTGATATAACAAATTTCATATTCATAAGGAGGACAATTATGAAAAAGAAGTTAGTTTCTTTGGTACTTGCTTCAAGCATGGTACTGAGCCTTGCTGCTTGCGGAAATTCAGCAACAGCTCCAGCTGGCACAGATACCCAGACAGCTACTGAGACTCAGACAACAGAGTCCGGAGCTTCAGAGACACAGGCTGATGCAACACCAGCTGAGCCTGTTGGGGAGCAGACAATCAATGTATGTCTTGCTTCAGAGCCTGCATCACTTGATCCAGCACTTAACTCTGCAGTTGATGGTGCTACAATGATCAACCACCTTTTCTCAGGTCTTGCTAAATGGGGACTTGACGCAAGCGGAAATCTTGAGCTTCAGCCAGATTGCGCAGAGGCACTTGTTGAGGGTGTAACAAATGATGACGGAACAGTTACTTATACTTATACCCTTAGAGATGGCCTTACATGGTCAGATGGACAGCCTGTAACTGCAGGTGATTTCGTATTTGCTTGGAACCGTGCAATCAGCCCTGAGACAGCAGCTGACTATGGCTACATGTTCGAGGTTGTTGATGGTTACGCTGATGGAAAGCTTAACGTAACAGCTATCGATGACAAGACTCTTGAAGTAACACTTGCAAACACAGTAGCTTACTGGAATGAGCTTCTTGCATTCCCTACATACATGCCTGTACGTGAGGATGTAGTTGCTAACGAGGCATGGGCTACAGATCCTTCAACTTTTGTATGTAACGGTGCATACACAATGACAAGCTGGGATCACAACTCACTTATCACACTTACAAAGAACGAGAACTTCTACGATGCTGATAAGGTAACAATGAACGAGATCAACTTCTACCTTTCAGATGATGCTAACAACCAGCTCGCTAACTTCGAGAATGGTGACTGGCAGA
>CAMVRW010000347.1 GCA_947169985.1 uncultured Butyrivibrio sp.
TAACAAGCTCAAACAATGACAGGATAAATTCAGCCTTCAGTGACACCGGATCATCGCCATCGGAGTAGTTCTCATTGATATCCATGGGATTAATGAACTGCTTGGACTTCTGACTGATGTGGATGACCTGACCATGGAACTTATTTACCAGTGCGGTATATTCCTGCTCCGGATCACAAATCATGATGTCATCATCGGTCGATAGCATGACGTTACTCATCTCACGCTTCGCAGAAAAAGACTTTCCAAAACCAGGCTTTCCAAGAATCATTCCATTTGGATTAGACAGGCTCTTTCTGTCTGCCATAATCAGATTCTGCGACAAGGCATTCAAGCCATAGTAAAGAGCTTCTTCCTCTGTCTGCATCAGCTCCTGTGTGGTAAATGGAATAAAGATTCCTACCGAACTTGTGGTAAGACTTCTATCTGTATGAATCAGGTCTCTTGCCAGTGGCAGGCAGCTATTCAGCCCCTGCTCCTGTCTGTAATCCAGCTTGTAGATATCACAGTTAAACTGCTGGGCTGTGCTGGATGTCTGCAGGTAGTTATTTTTAAGCTCAATCTTGGATGCACCGGTATTCAAAATAAGGAATGTCATCTTAAACATTCGCTCGTTCTGATCCTGTAAGTCCTGAAGAAATGCATTGGCGTCCTTGCCATAAGTCACCAAATCACCCGGAATCAGATCCATGTCATAACCGGAACGGACTGCCTTCTTCTGTTCATCAATCTTCGTTGAATCAATATTGGTGATGGTCTTTTTCACCTTCTTAATCGCTTCATTCTGATTGATGGACTGCAGATGGATACTGATGACCTGACTGGAATCAGCATTGAGAAGTTCCATCAAGAATCTGTCTTCCATGGTTGGCGCATCGTAGGATAATGCAGATACGGTAGCAAATCTCTGCTTAGTACGAATCATGTTTTTCACTGGATATTTAATAGTACTGTCATCTCCGCCCAGGCTCTTGACCAGCAGACTCATTTCCCGTCGCTGCATACCATCAAGCACTTCTGTCTGCACATCCATGCGCTTGAAGTTATTTAAGATGTCGTTTTCAATGGAGCGAAGCCGAGGCTTAGCATCCTTAATAGATTTGGCATAGATACCAAAGGTTAGATACTTGGTTTTTTCCAGACCATTATTGCCCTTCTCCAGCTGTCGATTCAGCATCTCAGAATACTCCGCTCTTACATCATCAAAGCCATCCTGCTTTTCCTTAATACGTATCGTTTCATAAAACTTTGCTTCGTCTTTCGTGACATTTACAAAGGTCAGCTCGAAGTGGACGGAGCTATCGAAGAAGTTTAGGAACTTTCTCCAATTGTCAAAAATCGCCTGCTGGTCCTCATCGGTAGCAAGCTTGTAATTGATATCTGAAAAGCGAATGGTCTTGGAATAATAATTCTCATCCACCCTACAGATACCGTCTTTAAACATTTGCTCGAAAGATTCTTCCGGGGCAGGCTTTCTCCTCTTCCAATCAATGGCGTGCTGGATAATGCGCTCGATAGTCTCACCATTTTTCTCATACATCGCCATGAAAAATAGCGGCATCATCACCGCCATCATGAGAAATGTGGACGCGCTTACGTTATCCGATACGCTCTTTACAAGAAAAAAGGTGGGCACTCCAATCATTCCGGCAAGCGTGAAGCATATCAGCTGTCGCTTGGTGAGATTGAACGCCACCTTCTCTTTTACCCTGGATAAATCTCTTGGCACATTTACTCTTATCGCCATAATTATCCTTCCTTACTGTGCTGAAAAAATTCTCTTGGACAAGGTGCTGGTCTTGAACAAGGCAAATACCAACAGTACGTTGTAGCCAAGCACTGACCACAGAGAGCCTGCGATATCACTGGAAATGGAAACGTTCTGAATCAGCACCGCATAAATTGCAACGCAGATTAATATAAGGAATCCCTGGAAGCCAAGTGCTACGAGGCTCTTCACGTAGTTCTGTCCGATTTGGCTCTGCTCCCTATTTCCAAAGGTTGAAAATGGAAGTGGTGCCAAGCTTATCATCAGGTAGATTTCAATCATTCGTCCGTAGATGACTAGGAAGATCATCATGGACATGATTTTGATTCCTATGTTTAGTAGTCCGATTTCCATAAACAATGGCAACAGCTCTCCGATGGACATGGCCTCTAGGGTGGAACGCATCTGCGCAAGTTGGGATGCATTCACTGCCGTAGAGTTTTGGATGATATTTCCACTCTGGGAAATCACATGCCCCGCCACATCGAAGATTGCCATGGTGATATCAAAGCAATGCGTGATCAGCATTACTGCTACATAAGTCTTGAATATCCATTTGAAGAATATCCATGTTTCAAAGTTCGCCAGATTGTTGTGGGCGATGACCAGCTGAATCAGCTCATAACATGCAATGAATGTCAGAATCATACCGGCAATCGGCATAATCGCATTGTTGGACACCGTCTTCATCAGGTTGAAAACACCCGGCGTGAAATCCGCCGGGCTTGTTGCTACATCTGCAGCTACACTTCCAACCTGGGCATTGATACTGTCGAAGGTTCCTGTCAGCAGGCTCATCAGCCCATCTACAATCCAGTCCTTGAGCCAAGAGGTCATTTGCTCAAATATTCTATCCATGCAATGATCTCCTTCATTTTGATTTTGGTAGCAAAAAAGCTGGCGAATGCCAGCCTGCTACCTGTTCCATATTCAGTTGTATCTTCCTCTGGATTAGAACAATCCAGAAAGAAGTGGGATGAGCTGTGTGCCGATCAGTGCAACACCACCGCCAGCCATGAGCTGCTTCATTCCCTGTGACTTAGCACCAGGGTTAT
>CAMVRW010000348.1 GCA_947169985.1 uncultured Butyrivibrio sp.
CCTCCTTTGCAGCTTTCTTTGCTGCCTGTGCATATGAAATGTATCTTGATTTACGTGCCATCACTCATCCTCCTCGTCGCAACAACCATCGCAGATATCACAGAGTCTAAAGTAAAGATCCTCTTCATCAAAGCAGAAGTCCTCTCTCTCAACGAGCGTACCTATCTCTGTTTTATACTCTGAGCAAATGTTTCCATGTCCCATACGGATGGATTTCACAAGAACGATATCTCCATCTGTCAGCAGATAGATCTGGTTTCTGTCGAGAACATCAGTCACACCATCATAGTGTGCACACTCGATTTCTTCATAGATTTTTACTGCAGGGCAATAAAACAGCCCTTCAGGTATGATATCTATACCTTTTTCATAAGTCTCGACAACCGGAATAAACTCGCGAAAGCACTCATAAATATTGGGGCAGAGCTTTTCTGTATATCTATCAGCAAGAGCTTTAATAATGACTTCGTCATCCTTATGCTCATATCCATCACGACCACCAGTGTATTTTAAGAGATCCATCCACTGGCTATATTCCAAAAAGCCAAAGAGTTTTACAAGAGACTCATGTAGTTTTTCTTTAGGAAATTTCTTTTCATCTATCATCACTCATCCCCCTCATCATAGGACTGCTCTTCTCCGGTATCATCATAAGAAGATTCCTCATCTTCACTAAGGCTCTTAAGATAATCTTCATCCTCATAGTCCTCGTCAGGGTCAGGCAAAGTATTTTTCTTTTTGGAATTCTTAGTAGATGTGTAATACATAAATCCACCAGCGGCGCCAAGTCCAAGAATCAATATAATAGCCATGATGCCATTCACATTTACGTCCTTCTTTGGCTCCGGCTCTGGTTCAGGTTCTTTTACCGGTTCAGGTTCCGGCTCAGGTGCAGGAACAACAGGCTTCTCTTCTACCTTTTCCTCTACCTTCCCTTTTCCTGTTACTGCAATATATTCACTGACCTGGTCCTCATCCATCAGGGATAAAAGGTCCGACTCATCCACCATGTTAAGGAAGTGGACCTTCTCATTTCCGTCATCGTCACGGTCAATGATGATGTAGAAATAGTTGCCATTCTTAGTCATGACTGTGATGAACTGTTTGCCACCGGCTTCAAGACTGCCGTAGTCATCCACAAGCTCCATGTTTCCGTCAGGAGTAAGTGGCCCCCACTTCTCCTCAATCTCAGGCTCTTTACCCTCGCAGTTGCGATAGTCCTTCTTACAGAGCTTGCACTCCTCATTAACATGGTCTTCTGTACACTTTTCCTCGCAGATACAGTCATAACCACCGGCTGCAGCTGTAACAGGATTCAAATAAAAAAGTGACCCGCAAAGAGCCACTGACATGCCAAGAACTTTTAACCTGGCAGCTATAGAATTAATAAACTTCATTTAAAACATCCCCCTCAATCTTGATATCGTTATTGTCTGCAGTGTCCTTAGCACTGCCAAAAGGCTCTCTCTTCTCAGAGTTCTTTTCAGAATTCTTGTCTGTTGCAGGGCTCTTCTTAGGAGCAGGCTTTCTTTCCTCTTCAATATATCCAAGTCTCTCCGCTGCCTTTTCCGGAGTAAGCTGCAAAAGATTCATTACTCCGACTATTGTTGTAGCCTCTTCTGATCTGATATTTTCGTCCAGTGCATCGACCTTTTTCTGGAAGTCTTCAATCTTTTTAATGTAGCGTTCCCGGTCAGCCCTGTACTTTCTTAGCTTTTCAAACATATTCCCTCCATGATTTAAGGCAGACGGCCAAATCCAAGATAATGGCTCTGCCAGTATGGTGTATTGATTGATGAATAATGAATAGGATTTCCGGCATGGATCATCATTCCATTTCCGACATATATGCCTACATGGCTTGCCCCTGGTGTATCATAAGTACCCTGAAAAAAGACAAGGTCTCCCGGCTTTGCTTCTGACGCAGGAACATTTCCTGTGATGGCACGAAGGCCATTAGCTGTCTGTCTCCCCACATTCCAGCCATTGCCACAGTGATTGATCACGTAACTTACAAATCCTGAACAGTCAAAGCCATCAGGTGAGTATCCTCCCCACACATAAGACACACCCAAATACCTCTCAGCTTCGTGGAGCATACGGGCAAACTCTTCATCAGTAAGATATTCTCCAGGCACATGATAATCGTCATAGTCCCCAGGTCTCGAACCAGGTATGCCGTAGATATCATCCTCTCCAAAGAGGTATTTCTTATTTCCGAATGTCTCAAGGAGCACCTCGTATCTTGCCATCTCATCATCCGTAAATCCAAGCTCTTCGACCACATGTTCAAGTCCATGATTAACAAGATAGATGTCGCAGATGTAATACTCATATTCTTCGATATAGGTGTAATCCTCATAGTACCCGCCTTCAGCATAAGAGTCGTCTTCAACCCATCTGGTATCTTCTACTTCACGTTCCCTTGTCTCTACTGTTTCCTCATATGAAATCTCATACTGAAGCTCGAAGATTTCCTGTAGCGTGGCCTGTAATTCAGACTGTGTATATGACTCGAAGATGACTGTAAGTATCGCTGCAAGCTGATAAGGATTGTGACCCACTTCGTCCAGATGGTAATTGATCTCATCGTAATCAGCATGGTCCTCAGCTATTTCATCAACCTCGTCCATAAGACCTTCTTCCAGTTCCTTGTAATCATCTTCCACGGCAAGTATATCCTCATCCTTTGCAGTAAAAGATGTTGCAACAGTAATGTCACCACCACCGGCTCCAAGGGCTGAACATGAATTCATCATCCCTGAGAAGACCAGAATCAGTATAAGGATAGCTGCAATGATAAGGGA
>CAMVRW010000349.1 GCA_947169985.1 uncultured Butyrivibrio sp.
ATTCAAAGATATCCTCTCTATGACCTATTACTTCGTCTAAGGTGGCAGTATTTTCGTAAGCGTCAAACCAGACGCCCCCTGAAAAATTAACGCCGCTTTTTTATCAGCGGCGTGGTTTACGGCAGTTTTCTGGTAACGTCTCGGACCAGGGTAATAACTGATCCAGGCTTGCCGTATCTATATTTCCTTTTTTAGCTTTTGCACAGAGCTTTGGAAGCTCGGTAAGGAGGTAATCCAGATAATAATAAGTACTCAGATTGTTTAACTTTGCAGTCTGAACAATTGAATAGATTATGGCACTGGCTTTGGCTCCTTTGATCGTGTTGATCATCACAAAGTTCTTGCGTCCTATTGTGAAAGGGCGGATGCTTCTCTCGCTGGCTGAGTTGTCAATCGGAACATCACCATCTTCAAGAAAGACTCTTAGGTACTTCTCCTGATTGACACAGTAGTTCAGTCCTTCAAGAGTTTTGCCTTTTACAAGAAGCCCATCGGCTATGCACTGTTTTGCCCACACGAAGAAATCATCCACAATCGGCTTGATTTCAGCTTGTCTTCGGATGAGTCTCTCCTCTGAAGTCAGATCCTTGAGCTGGCCTTCGATATGATATATCTCGGCTATTCGTTCAAGTGCTTCATTGGCAATCGATGCTTTGACGGATTTCTGGTTTTTCTTTCCGATGGCCTTTAGTGCATCGGCAAAATCCCGTCTCGCATGAGCCCAGCAGTTTGCACTTGTCACACCTTCAAGAGAATTCTCTATCATGTGATACTGCTGCAGCCCATCGGTTACCAGAATCCCCTTGAAGTCCCTGTAATAATTCTCAGGATGTTGATGATGTCGGGTTTTCTGGTATTCATACAGGACGATGGGTTTGTCCTTGTAGAACTCACCTGACCGGTGAACCCACATATAACTCTTGTTCCGGCCTTCACGTCCATCGTGTAGCACGTCTACAGGCGTTTCATCACATTGATTTACGTGATAAGAAAGAAGTATCTGCTGAAGTCTGTTATATATGTGCTTCAGATAATCATTAGCACACCTGATTGTCCAGTTAGACATTGTCTGTTTGGAAAGGTTAAGGCCATACTGGCTGAAATCCTTTTCGATACGATCAAGGGGATTAGCATTATTGTACTTGGCATTGATTATCGCAGCTTCAAGAGATGGTGTTGCCAGACTCTTAGGAATCAGGTCGACAGGCCGTTCTCCACGAAGGAACTCATCCTGATGATCTCCGGTTGTCCCTACCACAACATCTACTGTGTGCCTTTCGACAGTCCAAGATGCAGGGGTATAGCGAAGCTTGGGATACTTGTCAGGTTCAAGCCTGCGCCAGCAGCCCTTGCCAAAGTGAGCATCTGCTTCTTCGTCCGTAACAGTATGCGGTATGTGTTCCTCAGGGAAGCCTTTAAGATCCTCTTCACGTTTGCCCTTTTTCTTGCGTGAGCTGTTCTTCGGCGGAAGCGTTTCTTCTGGATCAGGTTCTTCGACATTCTCATCAGAGAAGTATTCAGCCTCGTTGAAAAGTGAGAGTTGTCCGGATATCTGATCAAGCTTTTCAGTGCTCCTGCCAAACTGCTTCTGATTAGCCAAACGGACCTGTTCAATCAGAGCTTCCATGTTTTCATTCACGCGCTTCAGCTGATCCTGCATGGAAAGAAACATGCTTATGATAAGCTTTTTATCGAGCATATTCAGTTCGTCTTCGCTAAATTCATGTGCCATATCATGTCCTTTCCTTTACGTCTATTGTACAGGAAATGCGCATAAATAGCGAACTTGCAGGCTTCAGCCTTTCGTGATTATGCCTATGGATTATTAATTAATAGAGCCTCATACACTGTAAGAAATATAGAGTTTTCAAAGTGCAATAAACGTTCCTGATAAAGCCGATACGGCAATAATACAGGCGTTTGCAGGCATCTGAGTGATGTCAGGATGCTCCATTTATCATGAAAAACAGAGGCTTGAAACTTCTCTGTTTTGCACAAACAACTTAATAGATATGCTGAGGCTTTACCTGCTTTATCTTAGGTTTTAACGGATTCAATCCTATCATCAGCAGGTGATATTGCTCCGGTGTCAGGCTTGCTGCCTGTGCTTCCGTTCTGGGCCAGTCAAAGCGACCGTCCTCCAGGCGCTTGTAAAGGAGCAGAAATCCATCCCCTTCCCAGAGAAGCGCTTTTATACGATCGACCTTTCTGCCGCAGAAGAGAAAAAGGGTTCCCTTTTCAAATGGGTTTAGGTCATACTTTGATCCCACCATCTGGGCAAGGCCATTGATACCAAGTCTTAGATCCGTATAGCCTACAGCAATATATATTTTAGAAACACCACCAAGTTCAGCGAGCACGTACAGCTACCTCCATGATACTCTTGAGTAGCATCGGAGAAAGGCTGTTATGGATTTCAATCTCCATATGGCCAGTTTTTATAACTGCATCCGGAGAATGCATTCCCTGCTGAATATCAGTAGGTTCACTGGAAGTATTAAAAACTTCATCGGGGACCTCTGCAAAGGAAATCTCATTATGAGCATTTCCAATGGGCGCCAGAGCATTGGTCTGATTATAAACTTCATTTCTGACTCTGCGCTGCCAGTAGTAGTAATTCTTAACTGCAATGCCATTTTCCTTTAGCCATGTATTGGCTGACATCCCAGATGGTCGAGCCTGGCACTGCTTAACAACTTCAGCCCATTGGGCAAGCCTTACTTCGTGTGTGATCTTATCCATGCGATAGCCTCCTTTAAAAAACTAACTAGATTTTTTAGTTTCTTAAAGTAAAGCATAAA
>CAMVRW010000350.1 GCA_947169985.1 uncultured Butyrivibrio sp.
TCAAGCTCCGCCTTTTTTACATCACCGCCGACAGTCCTTAATTTCTCGCCGTTTTCTAAAGTTATGACACCATTACTGAATGTGTCCTTCTCAGACTCTGTAACAACTGCTGCCAGAGAATCCTCTTTTCTTATAAGATAGTCCGTCAGATGCCCTTTATCATCAGGGATATTACCATAGCACAGCGCATAGTAGTATTTTTCTGTGGTTCGCTTTTTAATCTGCTCAGCAATATCACCTGCTGCCTTCTTGGTTTTGGCAAGAACCACCACTCCCTCTACCGGCTGATCAAGCCTGTGAACAGTTGCAACATAAGGCCTTCCACCTTTGCCTCTTTCCTTCCTGGCAAGATAGTTCCTTGCGGCGCTGATAAGATCTATGCTGCTGACCTTTGCCCCTTCGGTGGCAATGCCCGCAGGTTTGTGACAGACAAGAATGTCATCGTCTTCGTAAATATACTCTATCTTCTTCATAAACAATCCTTAAATCAAAAAGAACTCCTGTCTAATGATATCCACCAGACAGGAGTAAATCAATTCTTGAATCACATCCAAAAATAACTATCTGAAATTCATCTCAAGATGTCATGATATCTTAAATGGAATTTCAGAAATCCGCACTAGCTGCGGATTTCGTGAGAAAGTGATTCAAGTGGCAAATAGGCTCTGCGACGTAGTCGCTTTGGAATGGCCTATTTGCTGAGTTCTTGGAAGCTTTATCCAAGAACTCATACTTTGAATCTGTAACCAACGCCCCAGATTGTTTCAATATACTGTGGATTAGATGTATCGTACTCGATCTTCTCACGGATCTTCTTGATATGTACAGTAACTGTAGCGATATCTCCGATAGAATCCATGTTCCAAATCTTTCTGAAGAGTTCTTCCTTTGTAAATACGTGATTGGGATTCTCTGCAAGGAAAGTAAGAAGATCAAACTCCTTGGTTGTGAAGCTCTTCTCCTCGTCATCTACATATACTCTTCTGGCTGTCTTGTCAATCTTAAGACCACGAATCTCAACATAGTCATTGGATTCATGACCTGAACCAACAAGTCTTGAATATCTTGCCATGTGCGCCTTTACACGGGCAACAAGCTCTGATGGGCTGAAAGGCTTTGTGATGTAATCATCAGCACCAAGTCCAAGTCCTCTGATCTTGTCGATATCATCCTTTTTGGCTGAAACCATAAGGATCGGCACATCCTTCTTTTCTCTGATGTGCTTACAAACTTCAAATCCGTCCATTCCGGGAAGCATAAGGTCGAGAATGATCAGATCAAACTCCTCCGCAAGAGCTGTCTCAAGTCCGGCATCTCCTGTATTCTCGATCTTAACTTCAAAGTCGCTAAGCTCCAGATAGTCCTTCTCAAGGTCCGCAATCGCCTCTTCATCCTCAACAATAAGAATTCTGCTCATACACTTCTACCTTTCTTCATTTACTCTGTTTCATTATCGACTGTAACTGCTTCTTGGCTGTCGGCATACTCTACGAACTTCCTCAGAACGAAGTGCATGCATGTTCCTTCACCCTCATGGCTGGTAGCCCAGATGTATCCGCCATGGTCCTCTACAATCTTCTTTACTATAGATAATCCAATTCCGCTTCCGCCTTGCTTGGAGTTTCTGGAAGCATCTGTCCTGTAGAACCTGTCAAAGATATTCGGGATATCCTTCTGGGCGATACCCTTACCGTTATCCTCCAGTTCCACTCGGATAGAATCTATCTCGTCGAGAATCCTGATGTCGATCTGTCCTGTTCCGTCATCCCTGCCGAGATATTTAACACTGTTGCTGACAATATTGTTAACTACTCTCTTGATCTGCTCCGGATCAGCAACAATTTGTGTATCCGGCGTAGTAAGATTGGAGTAGTTGAGCTTTATGGACTTACTCTCAAGGTCTGCGCCTATCTCCTCAATACAATCCCCAAAGTAGTCTGCCACATTCAGTTTGACGAAATTGTAAGGGATTCTGTTATTGTCGATGCTGGAGTAAAGAGTCAGCTCATTTATCAGGTTATTCATATCATTGGCTTTGTTATAAATAATCCTGATATACTTCATCTGCTTCTCAGGGTTGTCTGCAACTCCCTCGAGGAGACCCTGTGAATAACCCTTGATAGCAGTAATAGGAGTCTTAAGGTCATGAGAGATATTACTGATAAGCTCTTTGTTCTGCTTTTCTCTCTCTATCTTCTCTTCCGCAGATTCTTTTAATCTGAGCCTCATGTCCTCGTAATTGCGGTACATGGCGCCGATCTCGCCTTTTTCCTTGATATCTGTCGGAAGCATATAATCAAAATTGCCATCCTGAATATGTTGCATCGCCACGTTGAGCTCATCAATCGGTTGAAAAAAGCTCCTGCCTATCCACATTGTAAGTAGAAGACTGGTGACGAGAAGGATCAGAACAATTGCAATACCCATGTAAATGACCAGTGAGGCTGACAGCGCCGTTCTGATTCCCGAAATAATATATAGGCTGCCTAACTCGCCTGTGGAAAAATAAAAGTCTATCTGTTTAACCAGATGTTTGGAAGAGGTGTAATAAATGCCCTGGATGTTAGTTCCACATCCCGGAAGCTCTTCAACGACTTCCCTGGCCCTGTCCATATTTGCTACATAGTAGACCTCATCGTTTTTCTTAACCAGCAGAAAAGAATATTTGGAAGCTATCTTATTGTCAAGACTCGCCAAAAATTCTTCATCTTCCAGGATAAATGGATCAACCAATAGGGCTAGTGCTATGTCATGAGATAC
>CAMVRW010000351.1 GCA_947169985.1 uncultured Butyrivibrio sp.
CGAGTATTATTATGAGGGCGTAAACCCAGTAGAATATGGCTATATGAATACCGGATTGTTGATACATGACAGGGACTATACAAAGGTTTTATATAACTTGGATCTGAGCACCCTTTGTAACGGGCCTGATGAAGAAAAAGGAAGAGTGTCGAACTCTACACAGTTTATAAGATGGGCGAAGATTTACGACGGAACACTTTATGTATCAATTATTATAAATGGCTATTCCTCTGAGGAACCAAACAGCAGCTACATGGTAGCTATTCAGCCTGATACAGGATATGTTCTTTGGAGAAGTCAGCCTCTTGTGGCCAATGCCAATAATTTTGAAATCGTGAAGGATACTATAATCTGTGGCTATGGCTTTACTGCGGAGCCGGATTACATCTACCTTTTGGACCGTTTTACCGGACAGGAGATGGAAAAGATTCCTGTGAATTCAGCCCCTGATCAGTTCGAGGTTGTAGGAAATGAGCTTTACGTGGCTACTTATAACACAGCCTACGAATTTAAGATTGAATGAAGATAGTAGTGGATTTGTTAGATATAGGGGAGCAGCTCTGCCAAAAGCAGGGTTGCTCCCCATAATATAGTCGATTATTTAGCTCGAATTATAATAGGCTCTCCATTGAGGCTTATGTAGCCGTGCATGACTTCTACTGTTGTTTTGTCGATAAGGTTTTCGTAGCGCCCGTCCGGTACATTTATTGGAATGATGCCAGGTTCTCCCTTGAGAGAGAAGATACCAATGATCTTTTTGCCGTTCCTACTGTAAATGGCCTTGAGGACGTTATCTTCGTAGGTTTTGGTCCTGTATGTTGAGTCTGCAAATAGCGGATCCTGCTTGATTTCATACAGGCTCTTCATAAGATCTGAAAGATCCATTGCCTCATCGGATTTCCAATCAACTGTGTCTTTGTCAAAGAGGTTAGGAAGGTGAGTTAAAGCACATTCCTGACCTGCATAGATAAGTGTCATTCCCTTTTGGAAATAGAGAAAGGCTGTGGCATTTCTGATAGCTCTTTTCCCTGGGAAAAGAAATCTTGCCCTTGGCTGGTCATGGTTCTCTAAGAAGCGAAGTTTAACGTAATTGTCAGGGTAGATGTATTCCTGGCGGTTGATGGCATCAGAGTAGGCCTTAAGGGAACCGGTTCCCGATACATACTCAGTGAGATTGCTGTAGATATCGTAGTCGTAGAGAATGTCAAAGGCATCATACATCTCGCAGTCTGACTGGGCCACAAGCCCAAGATCACGCATGGTCAGAATAAATGGCGGATCGATGGATTCGGAAAGCCAGATACATCCCGGGCGAACCTTTTCAACTTCTTTTCTGGCTTTTCTCCAGAAATCAAGGGGAACAAGAGGTGCAACGTCGCACCTGAAACCGTCTACAATCTCAGCCCACATCTTCAGACTTTCAATCTGGTAGTCCCAGAGATCTTTATTTCCATAATCAAGATCAATTATATCTGTCCAGTCTCCGACACGGTTTCCAAAGGAACCGTCAGGTTTATGGTAGAACCACTCAGGGTGCTCATTTGCAAGAACTGAGTCAGGAGAGGTGTGGTTGTATACCACATCAATGATGCATTTCATCCCTTCATCGTGTATGGCCTTAACGGTCTTTTTGAAATCCTCCATGGTGCCATACTCGGGATTGATAGCTCTGTAGTCTTTTATAGCATAGGGAGAGCCAAGGCTTCCCTTACGGGCTTTTTCGCCAATTGGGTGGATTGGAGCAAACCATACAATATCAACACCAAGGCCTTTGATCCTTGGAAGAGAGGGAATTACTGCCTTAAAAGTGCCTTCTTTACTAAAGTTCCTGACAAAGATCTGGTACATAACCTGGTTTCTGAGATTTTTTGATGTGGTCTTGGACATGTGAAACCTCCCTTGTTAATTTAGCTGTGATTATTTAGATATCTCTTTTCATCATAAGGTTTATCGCTGACCCTTGCAAGAGTACATTTTTAGCGGCTTTAGAAGTTGCTGTCATATGATGGCAAGTGTATTTGACATGGTGTAAAATGGATAATGATAATTAAAATAAAGGGGAAAATGATATGAAAAAAGTACTTGTTGTAGTAGATATGCAGAATGATTTCCTGACAGGAGCGCTCAGAAATGAAGAGGCAATCCAGGTTGCACAATATGTGAAGTCAAAGATTGAAGAAGCGAAAAAGGCCGGCGAAACAATTATCTTTACCAGGGATACTCATGCAGAGAATTACATGGAAACAGAAGAGGGTAAGAATCTTCCTGTTCCTCACTGCATTAAAGGGACTTACGGATGGGAAATAATCGATGAACTTAATGCAGGTGCTAATGCTTCTCTTATAATTGATAAAGAAACCTTTGGATCTAAAGACCTGGCTGAATACTTCAAAGACCATTCTGACGACATTGATGAAGTTGAATTCATAGGCGTTTGTACCGATATTTGCGTTATTTCAAATGTTCTTTTGACAAAGGCCATGATACCAAACAAGAAGATCTATGTGGATGCTGCTGGCTGCGCTGGTGTTACTAAGGAAGCTCACGACACTGCACTTGCAGCTATGAAAGCCTGCCATATTGTTATAGAGAATCAGGGAAAAGAGATCTGGAGATGAGTCACGGACGTAAAGTATACAGCAGACTAAATGAGATACCTACAGGACACGCAAAGGGGCATCTTACAAAGGGCTGCCTCGTTGTTGAAGGTGGTGCTTTCAGAGGACTTTATAACCAGGGAGTTATGGATTTCT
>CAMVRW010000352.1 GCA_947169985.1 uncultured Butyrivibrio sp.
TAGAGCGCGAGATCTTTGATGGAAAAGTTCAGGTAAAAGATCTTCCGGCAGTATGGAATAAGAAGATGGAAGAACTCCTTGGAATCACACCACCTGATGATGCCCATGGCGTCCTTCAGGATATGCACTGGTCAGACGGAAGCTTTGGCTACTTCCCGTCATACCTTCTTGGAAGCATCTACGATGGAATGTTCCTCGAAGCTATCGAGAAGGACCTCGGCAGCATAGACGACATCCTTGCATCAGGAGACATCAAGAAGATCACAAAGTGGCTTAAGGAAAACATCCACCAGTACGGTTCAACCCGTATCTCAAGCGAAGTCCTTGAGAAGGTCTGCGGAAAAGAACTCTCCGCACAGCCACTTATCAAGTACTTTAAAGCAAAGTACGATAAATAATTAGCTTCTTAAAAAGCGTTAGTGGAAATTGATCCATTAACGCTTTTTATGGGCGTATAATTTGCGCGAAACCCTTTTCTATTGCGCAGTTTTATAGTATGGTTATTTTGGTAGAGTTTACGGTTTGGAGGATTTTTAGTTGGATCTTGAAAAGCAGAGAGAAGCCCCGATCTACGAGGCTTTAGAGAGGTTCAGGAAGCAGAGGGTAGTTCCCTTTGACGTTCCCGGACATAAAAGAGGAAGAGGAAATGCAGAGCTGGTAAGGTTTCTGGGAGACAGGTGCGTTGGAATTGATGTTAATTCCATGAAACCTTTAGATAATCTTTGCCACCCTGTTTCAGTTATAAAAGATGCTGAGGAACTGATGGCTGATGCCTTTGGCGCAGCCCACGCATTCATGATGGTAAACGGCACTACCAGTGCAGTTCAGGCGATGGTTCTTTCCCAGGTTAAGGCAGGGGAGAAGATCATCATGCCCCGTAACGTGCATAAGAGTGCCATCAATGCCCTTATTCTTTGTGGAGCAGTTCCTGTATATATTGACCCCAAGGTTGATGTTAATCTTGGAATACCTTTGGGAATGGAAATAGCGGATGTTAAGAAGGCTATTCAGGAGAATCCTGATGCAAAGGCAATCCTTATCAACAATCCGTCTTATTACGGTATCTGTTCAGATTTAAAGAGTATAGTGGATCTGGCTCATGCCAGTGGAATGAAGGCTTTAGTAGACGAAGCTCACGGTACCCATCTTTATTTTGGGCCAAACCTTCCCTTAAATGCCATGGCAGCGGGAGCTGATATGGCTGCTATAAGCATGCACAAGTCTGGGGGAAGCCTTACCCAGAGCTCAATCCTTCTTTGCGGACCTGGTGCAAATGTGGGCTATATTAGCAGGATAGTGAATCTTACGCAAACTACTTCAGCAAGCTATCTGCTTCTTGGAAGCCTGGATATTTCCAGGAGAAACCTTGCTCTTAATGGACACGATAGCTTTGAGAAGGTTACCCATATGGCTCAGTACGCCAGGGAAGAGATAAACGATATAGGCGGATACTACGCTTATGGTAACGAACTGAAAAACGGCGGAAGTATCTTTGACTTCGATGAGACCAAGCTTGTTGTGAACACCAGGAAGATCGGTCTTACGGGAATTGAGGTCTACGACCTTTTGAGAGATGAGTATGATATCCAGATGGAGTTTGGAGATCTGTCCAATGTAATGGCATATATTTCCATCGGTGACAGGATACAGGATATAGAAAGACTTGCAGGAGCTTTGGCTGATATCAGAAGGCTGTATAGTAAGCCAGAGCAAAAGTTCTTTTCAGCAGAATATGTAACCCCCATAGTCAAGGCAACTCCTCAGGAGGCCTTCTATGCAGAAAAAGAGCCTGTTCCGTTAAAAGAGGCAGTTGGAAGAATAAGCGCAGAGTCAGTTATGTGCTATCCTCCGGGAATACCTATCATTTCCCCGGGTGAGATGATCACAGAAGAGATTCTGGACTACATACAGACAGCAATGGAAAAGGGCTGCTCAATGCAGGGCCCGGAGAGTGAGGATATTTCCGAGCTCTTAGTACTAAAGTAAAGGAGACAGATTTCTGATGGCAGAGATGGATTATTGGTTCAGCGACATGCATACCGGAAATGTAAAGATAAGCATCAGACTTTCTAAACAGCTCTTTTCCGGTACCAGCGAATTTCAGAGGATTGATGTGTTTGACTCACCGGAGTTTGGAAAGTTCCTTGCTTCCGATGGTAACATCATATTTTCAGAGAAGGACGAGTTCACCTACGATGAAATGATCGTCCACGTGCCAATGGCAGTTCATCCCAAGGTTCAGAGAGTGCTGGTTCTTGGTGGTGGCGATGGCGGTGTTGCCAGAGAGCTGACCCACTACGAGGAGATAAAGGTAATAGATGTGGTTGAGCCGGACTCAATGTTTGTGGATGTGTGCAAGCAGTATTTCCCTGATAATGCAATTGGACTTGAGGACGACAGGGTGCATATCTTTTACCAGGACGGACTTAAGTACCTGCGGAAGTGCGAGGATATGTACGACCTTATCATAAATGATGCTACAGAGCCTTTGGGGCATGAAGCAGGTCTTTTCACAAAAGAGTTCTATGGAAGCTGCTACAAGGCCCTTCACGACGACGGCATAATGGTTTACCAGCACGGAAGTCCCTTCTATGATGAGGACGAGGAGAGCTGCAGAGCCATGCACAGGAAGGCCTTCAGGGTATTTCCTGTAAACCGTGTCTACCAGGCACACATTCCTACCTGCCCGGCAGGTTACTGGCTCTTTGGATTTGCCAGCAAGAAGTATCACCCTCTTAAGGATTTCAATC
>CAMVRW010000353.1 GCA_947169985.1 uncultured Butyrivibrio sp.
TAAAGACGTTGAGCAGATGGTTGCTATCTGGAATGAGATTGTAGAAGAAGGAATTATGTCAGCTCTATAATTTTCATAATGATGAAGATAAAATGCCTGTTCTCAGATTCACGATGCTGTGTGAACAAGGATATGTAAAAACAAAATAAGGCTGATGGAGTCTATTCTCTGTCAGCCATTTTTTTATTTACAGGGAGCTGGGACACCAGCAACTTCAAAGTAGTGCTCACCCCAATCACATAAGGCCTGCACGATAGGTACAAGAGAATTCCCAAACTCTGTGAGGGAGTACTCTGTCTTTGGTGGAACGACAGGGTACATTTTACGATTGATTATTTCGTCTTCTTCAAGCTCTTTTAATTGCTTGCTGAGCATGCGAGGTGTTGCCTGTGGTACAGCCTTCTGAATTTCGTTGTATCTTTTTGTTCCGCTCATCAGCTCATAGACGATCAGAGCCTTGTATTTTCCTCCGATAACATCCATAGCAGCCTCAACCGGGCAGTTATAGGTTTGGATCTTCTCGATATTCATGGAATTTCTCCTAACTATACAAAATGATAGTATATAACAAAAATGTGCGTTCTTGTCACAATGATTATTGTGGCTATAATTATATTTAAAAGGGACATAAATGTCAAACATAGTAAAACAAATAGGAGGCAAGACATGGATAAGATTAAAGTGGCAGATTACGAAGAGGTTCTGGCAACAGTAAAAAAGTACACAGATGCCTGCAAGGAAGGCAAGAGCGACATCATGAAGCCTGCCTTTACTGAAAATGCGCTTATGTATGGATATTTGAACGGAGAGTATTATAACGGTTCCATCGAAGCACTGTATGGTGCTGTTGACGCATTTGGACCGGCACCTGAAACAAAGGCAAGGGTTGATGTACTGAGTATAGAAGGAACGGCCGCAGTAGTTCGCGTAACTTTGGAAGACTGGCATGGCCTGGCATTTACTGACTTCCATAGCCTTATAAAAGAGGATGGGAAATGGAAGATTCTTGCTAAAGTGTTCCATCAGTATCAGTAAGGTTTGGAGGATTTGTAATGGATTTTTTAGAACTGGCTGCTGACAGGTATTCGGTTCGTTCATTTTCAGACAGGCCTGTAGAGCAGGAGAAGGTCAACAAAATTCTCACGGCTGCTCAGCTGGCACCAACAGCCGTTAATTTTCAGCCTCAAATGATCTATATACTTAAAAGTGAAGAGGCTATGGATAAGATCAATCGCCTATGCCGATGTATCTATGGAGCACCAATGGTGTTCCTGATCTGTAGTGATGAAAGTAAAACCTGGAAAAGTCAGACCGAGCGTGGTTATAGTAGCGGAGAGATGGATTGTAGTATTGTCTGCACCCATATGATGCTTGAAGCATGGGAACAGGGCATTGGCTCTGTTTGGGTGAGACTGTTTGATGTAAAGGCGGTGGCTAAGGCGTTTGATCTTCCTGAGAACATCAAGCCCATCTGCCTGCTTCCGGTTGGATATGCTACTGAGGATTGTGTGCCGTATGCTCCGTGGCATGATGTGTACAGAGATATTAAAGATTTTAGTACGGAATTATAACGCGAAAGGGATACATGACATGTCAAAAAATATAGTTATCTTGAATGGGAGTCCCCGCCTGAAAGGGAATACATCTGCGCTGACAGCAGAATTTATGCGCGGAGCGGAAGAAGCAGGAAATAAGGTTACGGAGTTTCAGCTTTCCAGGATGAAGATCAATGGATGTCTTGGATGCTGGGGTGGAGGAAAAGATTTTGATCACCCATGCACGCAGAGAGATGATATGGAGCAGATTTATCCTCTGTATAAAGAGGCTGATGTCGTGGTCCTTGCTTCTCCTCTTTATTATTGGTTTATATCGGGATTTTTGAAGAATGCTTTTGACAGGTTGTTTGCCATTGCAGAGAGTGATCCGAATTATAGAAATCCAAAGAAGGAATCTGTTCTTATTATGGCAGCTGAAGGCGCAGGGTTTGAAGAGAGTGAACACTGGTATGATCATCTGGAAAAGCATATAGGATGGAAAAGCCTTGGAAAGATTCTTTGTGGATATGTAACACAGCCCGGAGATACGCAAGGGAAGAAGGAATTACAACAGGCGTATGAGCTTGGAAAATCTATTAAGTAAGGAGACCAGATATGAAGAAAAATTTAGGAGTGGTGCAGGCGGTATATCCGATGCCTGTACTCATGGTAGCGGCTTATGATGAGAATGGCAAGGTAAATGTCATGAATGCTGCATGGGGCATGATTTGCAATGAGGACAGGATAGCCCTGTTCATCGATGAGGATCATAAGACAACACAGAATCTGCTTAAGACAAAGGCATTTACTGTCAGTATCGCAGATAAAGATCACATGGATGTTTCCGATTTCTTTGGAATTGCTTCCGGCAATAAGATGGATGATAAGTTCGAGAGAACCGGATATCATGCTGTAAAGAGTGAGTTTGTAAATGCTCCTGTAATTGAAGAGTTTCCGGTTGTGATGGAATGTGAACTGGCAGAAGTACCTGAAACAGAAAGTTTCTATGCAATTGTAGGGAAAATCGTAAACACTGCAGCCGAGGAAAAAGTGTTGTCTGAGAACGGAAAGGTTGATCCATCAAAGCTACAGGCGCTTATATTTGATCAATTCCAGCATGGATATTATGTGTCAGGTGAACAGGTAGGAAAGGCATGGAATGCCGGTGCCGGATTAATGAAAAAGTAGGCATTTTTT
>CAMVRW010000354.1 GCA_947169985.1 uncultured Butyrivibrio sp.
GTAGACATCGACTTTTTTAATGTGGAATTAAATCGTGGGGACATTGTTCTCATGTGCTCTGACGGACTTACAAACATGATCGAGGATGAAGATATCCGCATGATAGTAAGTGGACAGAGGGATATTATCGAGAAGGCTCAAAAGCTGGTTGAAAAGGCCAACAACAACGGTGGCAAGGACAACATAGCTGTTATTTTGATTGAGCCCTTTGCGGACGATGCCAGACACGATGGAGGAATAGATGGTTAAGATTGGAATGGTGATCGGAGACCGTTATGAGGTGCTGGAAAAGATCGGTACCGGCGGAATGTCCGACGTATATAAAGCAAAAGATCATAAGCTTAACAGACTTGTTGCAGTTAAGGTTCTGAAGCAGGAGTTTTCTGAGAATGAGAACTTCGTGTCTAAGTTCAGGGTAGAGGCTCAGTCAACAGCAGGACTTCTTCACCCCAACACTGTTAACGTGTATGACGTTGGCGATGAGGACGGCATCAACTACATTGTTATGGAGTTGGTTGATGGTATCACTCTTAAGAAATATATCGAGAAGAAATCCCGCCTTTCAGTAAAAGAGGCTGTCAGCATTGCAATCCAGGTTGCAATGGGACTTGAGGCTGCCCACAACAATGGCATCATCCACAGGGATATCAAGCCTCAGAACATCATGATCTCCAAGGAAGGAAAGGTTAAGGTTACAGACTTTGGTATCGCCAAGGCTGCCACCAGTAACACCATTACCTCCAATGTTATGGGATCAGTTCACTACACTTCCCCTGAGCAGGCAAGAGGTGGCTACAGTGATGCAAAGAGTGATATTTATTCACTTGGTATTACACTGTTTGAGATGCTCACAGGAAGAGTTCCTTTTAACGGGGACACAACCGTTGCCATAGCCATCAAGCATATCCAGGAGGAGCTTCCAAGCCCTGCTGAGTACAATGATGAGATACCGATAAGTGTTGAGAAGATTGTCCTTAAGTGCTGCCAGAAGAGCCCTGACAGACGTTATCAGAGCGCAGCAGAGCTTATCACAGACCTTAAGAAATCCCTTATTACACCTGATAAGGACTTCGTTTCACTGGTTAATCCCGATGAGGAGAATGCCACAAGAGTTGCCTCTGAAGACGAGATGGATCAGCTTCATGGCGGTTCTACAGGAAGGCTATCTGACACAGAGCAGATGAGACTCAAGGATGATGTCCTTAAGGACTATGACAGGGACGACCAGTACGACGATTATGACAGAGACAGAAAGCGTAAGAGAAGAGATTACGACGATGAGGAGGATCTCTACGACTACGATAAGAGTAGAGAAAGAAGACGCAGCGGATCAGGCTCCCAGTCTTCGGCCGGCACCTCAAGAGTTGAGAAGATGACCATTATCATGGCTATCATCTCAGCGGCTTTAGTTGGATTTATTGTTATCCTCCTTCTTGGAAGAAGCCTTGGTATCTTTGGTTCTTCCGATGATACCGTTGGAGAGAACAGTTCGGAGCAGTCCAGCATTTCTCAGATGACTGAGACAAAGGACGGCATTCAGATCCCTGATGTTACAGGAAAGACCTATGCTGAAGCGGTTTCTATCCTCCATGACGACAAGGGTTTTGAAGTTGAAAAGAAAGCAGATTCTGCTAACACAGCAGCTAAGGATACAGTTGTATCCACCTCTCCTTCAGCAGGAGAAAGAGCTAAGAGCGGAACAAAGGTTACTGTATACGTAAGTGACGGTTCTGCCCACACATCATCAGCAGCTACCACAGAAGTTTCCACCGCCAAGTCTGACGGACAGGTTACTGTGCCCAATATCATTGGACTTACTTCAGAAGAAGCAGTCATCACTCTGGTGGAGGCTGGACTTCAGGCAGGTAAGGTTGTGGAGACCACCAACGAGGATTCAAACCTCACAGGACTTATCTGTGCTCAGAGCATAGCAGCCCAGACTTCAGTTTCTGAAGGTACTGTTATCAACATGGAGCTTTCAACAGGCCCAGCATCAGTTACCTACAGCTATAACGCAGATATTTCCGCTCCTACAGAGGGCGAGAACTATACATATGGTATTCAGGTAAGGGTTACCCTTGTCACATCCGACGGAACAACCCTTCTTAGTACCACCACTTCAGATTTCCCTGTACAGGGCACCTACAAGGGCATTACAGCTCCTACAGGAACAATCACCTTTGTTTATACGGGAACCACACCTACCACTACTAATCCGGAGACCGGAGAGACCACAGGTGGTCAGGCAGTTGAATACACAGTTACAAGAGCAGTGACATTCACTCAGGAGAACTAAGCCCATATGTTAGGAAGGATCATCAAGGGCATCGCCGGGTTCTATTACGTGGAGACCAAAGGGGCCATCATCTACGAATGCAAGGCCAAAGGGATCTTTAGAAAATCCGGAATAAAACCCATAGTAGGCGATAATGTTGAAATAGAGATCATTGACGAAGAAAAGAGGCTGGGTAACCTTACGGATGTCCTTCCTCGCAAAAACAGTCTATACAGACCGCCTGTTGCCAACGTTGACCAGGCGGTTATTTTGTTTGCAATTGTTAAGCCGGACCCCAACTACAACCTGCTGGATAAGTACCTTATCATGATGAGGCAGCTGGATATCCCGGTTATCATCTGCTTCAACAAGCAGGACATAGCTACCAAAGAGGAGGCAAAAGAGCTTTACGACGCCTACGAGAAATGTGGCTACCAGGTGCTGT
>CAMVRW010000355.1 GCA_947169985.1 uncultured Butyrivibrio sp.
GTAAGAGTCTGAGTGGGATGCTGATGACCACCGTCACCTGCATTGATCACGGGAATACCGGATTTGGAAGCTGCCACCATCGGTGCGCCTTCCTTGGGATGCCTCATGGCACAGATATCTGCGAAACAGGAAATAACTCTGATAGTATCGGAAACACTTTCTCCCTTGGCTGCTGAGGATGAGCCTGCATCAGCAAAGCCGAGACACTTACCTCCCAGGCGGAGCATTGCTGTTTCAAAACTGAGTCTTGTTCTGGTGCTTGGTTCGTAAAAACAGGTAGCCATTATCTTTCCGTCACATTTGTGGGAATAGGCTTCCATGTTGTTTTCGATGTCGTTTGCCACATCGAAAAGTTCCTCTAATTCCTCAACCGAGAAATCCAGAGGGTTCATCATGTGTCTTAAGTTTTTCATACCGTCTCCTCGAAAAAAATGAAATTATAAAAAGTGCAATCTATGGAATCAGCCGCCTACAACAAATACCGAAGGCGCTCTGGAACCATCCAGGGGCATATGGTACGTGGTTTTTTCGTCCCCAAAAACCTTAAAATAAACATAGCGTGATGTCAAGTTAATACTGTTAACTATTCCATCGTATAAAACATAAATATTGCTTCCGTCCAGATCGCATCTGCGAAGGGAGGGATTATCACTGCTGGAAAAAGAGTAATAGATATGCTCATGGTCCATGGTGAAGCAGTCTATTCTGTCGGATACTACAAGCTCCTGAACACCGCTGTAGAGACTGGTACGCCACAGGCTGTAATTGGAATCGCCGTTGAGATAGTAGAGATATCCATCCATGACAACAGGGAAAAAGCAGTGGCCAGGCTGAACCACAGCGTTGGCGCTTTTTCCGTTAACGCCCAGGGCATGGAGGGCATGATCCTCAGATACCCCGGTGTAGTAGATGATTCCGTTATCATAGCAAAGGGGAGAAATAAGTTCATCCGCCACCTTCTGCTTGTCTTTTTTATCTACACGCATCTTGTTAAGGGTGCCATCAGTCTTGATCTGATAATAGATGTATTCGCCGCAGAGCTGCATCTCACCGCAGAAGTCACGAACAAGACAGGTCTGATCCCTGCCCTTGGTGTTGCATCTGTAAATGCCGCACTGATTGGAAGCTGCTCCAAGGCCTGTTACCTTGCCGGATTTGTGGGTTGAATCCATATAGAAATAAAGGTGGTTGTTGGCACCACTTATATATTTGACACCCATGGTTGTGAGCCTCTTGGGTTTGGATTCATCAAGATTCATGGAATAGAGGCAATAGTCATCAGCTGAATTGGAAAAGTACACCTTGCCGTCCATTTCGAAAAACAGACCGCCGTTTTGAAGATTGCCTGCAAGATTCCCTACGTCGGAAGGATCCATTGGAATCCGCTGCTGATAGAGATTCAGTGCGACAAGACCGATTGATAAAAGTGCCACAAGTAAAAAAATGATCGCGATTTTCTTATTCATGGTAAGCCCCTCTCTTAGATTTATTATAGGCTCGTTAAACCTTGCTATCAAGCTAAAAATCAACTATGATTGATGTATATATATGATGAGACGGAGTATAAAAAATGGATCTTAAGGAACTGAGAGTCGAGATTGACAAGGTAGACAAACAGATTGTGGAGCTGTATGAGAAGCGCATGGATATAGCTTCACAGGTCGCTGATTATAAAATAGCCAATGGCAAAAAGGTGTACGACAAGGAGAGGGAGGAAGCCAAACTCAAGGCAGTTGGCGATATGACCCATTCCGAGTTTAACAAAGTAGGTATAGAAGAGCTTTTTTCACAGCTCATGTCCATGAGCAGGAAGCTCCAGTATCAGAAGTTGGCTGAGCATGGCGCATTGGGAAGACTTCCCTTTATCAGAATTGATTCACTTGATTATGACAACTGCAGAGTGTGCTATCAGGGAGCTGAAGGGGCATATTCGGAGCTGGCCATGAAGAAGTTTTTCGGAGATAAGGTAAACAGCTTCCATGTGGATACCTTCAGGGATGCCATGGCAGTTCTTGAGGATGGCAGCGCGGATTACGCAGTCCTTCCTATTGAGAATTCCACAGCCGGAATCGTCAGCGAGATCTATGATCTTCTTACAGAGTATGAGAACTTCATCATAGGTGAGCAGATAATTGAGATAAGACACTGTCTTATGGGCCTTAAGGGAGCACAGCTTTCCGATATCAAAACAGTTTATTCCCATCCCCAGTCTCTTATGCAGAGTGCAAGATTTTTGTCGGAGCACGGGGACATCAGACAGATAAGCATGAAGAACAATGCCTTCGCAGCCAGGAAGGTGGCGGAGGATAAGGATATAACCCAGGCAGCCATAGGAAGCAGCCTTGCCGCTGAGATCTATGGCCTTGAGATCATTCAGGAGGGGGTTAATCAGGCGGATTCCAACTCCACAAGATTTATCATAGTGACCAATCAGAAGGTGTTCCTTAAAGGGGCAGACAAGATCAGCATCTGCATGGAGATTCCCCACGAAGCCGGATCCCTGTACCATATGATGTCACATTTTATCTATAACAATCTGAACATGACCAAGATTGAGTCAAGACCCATCGAGGACAGAAACTGGGAATACAGATTCTTTATTGATTTTGACGGCAATCTTGAGGACAGTGCAGTCAAGAATGCATTGAGGGGACTTCGTGAAGAAGCCAAAATGCTGAAAATTCTGGGGAATTAT
>CAMVRW010000356.1 GCA_947169985.1 uncultured Butyrivibrio sp.
ATAAATTGTCTCAGGGAATTGATGTTATCCTTGAGATTGAGATCCAGGGAGCTCTTCAGATAAAAGAGCAGTATCCTGACGCGGTACTTTTGTTTGTTATGCCGCCCTCCGCTGCAGAGCTTAAACAAAGGCTTGTTGGCAGAGGAACAGAAACTGAGGAAGTAATAAACCAGAGGCTCTCAAGGGCTAAGGAAGAATCAGTAGGCATCGAGAAGTACGACTATATTGTTATCAATGATGATCTTGATGAATGTGTAGAGAAGGTGAATCAGATAATTGATGCAGCTCATCACAGCCCTTCAAGAAATCTTGATTTTATAGAAACTATCAGAAAACAGTTAAATGAGTTAAAATAAGATAGTACTAAATTGTACATGCGTTATACGCAGGAAAGGAACAAAATGATACATCCTTCATATGTTGATCTTATGAACGTAGTAAACAAGGAGGTTGAGGAAGGCGAGCAGCCTGTTATCAACTCCAGATATTCAGTAGTTATGGCTACAGCTAAAAGAGCTCGCCAGATCATCGCAGGTGATGAGCCAATGGTAAGAGTAAAGGATAAGCAGAAGCCTCTTTCAATTGCAGTAGATGAGATGAATCAGGCACAGCTTCGTATCCTTACTGATGAGGAGAAGGCAGATCTTATTACTGAAGGCGAAGAAGTTCAGGTAGAAGAGGAAGAGAACACTGAGAACGAATAATATGAAAGTTCTATTTGTTTCACTTGGATGTGATAAGAACAGAGTTGATACGGAAGTAATGCTGGGAATGCTGGAGAGTAATGGCTACAGCTTTACTGACGATGAAGAAGAAGCAGAAGCAGCAGTTGTAAACACCTGCTGCTTTATCAATGATGCCAAACAGGAGAGTATCGATACCATATTGGAGCTTTCAGAACGCCGTAAGGAAGGGCAACTGAAGGCTCTTATCGTTACAGGCTGTCTTGGACAGAGATACCAGGAGGAGATCCAGAAGGAGATCCCTGAGGTGGATGAGATCCTTGGTATATCCTCAACGGACATGATCGTTAATGCTCTGGATGAGACGGTGAAGAGGAATAAGCTCTTTTCCCATAAGAACTACTTCGATGATGTGGATAAGGCCCCAAGGGGCGGAATGAAAAGAGTCATTACCACAGGTGGACTTTTCGACTACCTGAAGATAGCTGAGGGGTGCGACAAACACTGTACCTACTGCATTATTCCAAAGGTAAGAGGAAGATACAGAAGTATTCCTATGGACGACCTTATTACTGAGGCAAAGGAACTGGCACAGGCCGGTGTCACTGAGCTTTTGGTGGTTGCCCAGGAGACAACTCTTTATGGAATTGACCTGTATGGCAGGAAGATGCTTCCGGAGCTTTTGAAAAAGCTTTGTAAGATAGATGGTTTTAAGTGGATAAGAGTTCTTTACTGTTATCCCGAGGAGATCACCGAGGAGCTTATCCAGGTGATGAAAGAGGAGCCAAAGATATGCAATTATCTGGATATCCCTATCCAGTCAGGCTCCGACGAGATCCTAAAGCGCATGGGAAGGCGTACTAACAATGCTCAGATAAGAGAGCTTGTAGCGCATCTTCGGGAAGAGATTCCTGATATCTGTATCAGGACAACACTCATAAGTGGTTTCCCGGGAGAGACAGCGAAGGATCACAACCAGACCATGGATCTTGTAAGGGATCTTAGGTTTGACAGGCTTGGAGTGTTCACATACTCTCAGGAGGAGGATACGCCTGCGGCAGAAATGCCTGATCAGGTGTCCGAGAGGGTTAAGAACACCAGAAGGAACAAGCTGATGCGACTTCAGCAGGAGATTGCATTTGAAGCCGCGGAGGGTATGGTAGGTCAGGTAGTGGATGCTGTTATTGAAGGCAGGATCACAGATACTGACGATGAAGAAGGTCTTTCATATGTTGCCAGAACATATAAGGACGCACCGGATATTGATGGATATCTCTTTATCACGGGTGTTACAAGAGAGCTTATGACAGGGGATTATGTCAGGGTTCTTATAACTGGTTCAAATGAATATGATTTAATAGGAGAGCTGAGAGATGAATTTACCTAACAAGTTGACAGTCACACGTGTTATTCTTATTCCATTTTTTGTTTTCTTCTTATTGAACGATGCTATGAATCCCAATTTTAAGTGGATCGCCCTGGCTATTTTTATTGTGGCATCCCTTACAGACCTTGCTGATGGCAAGATTGCCAGAAAGTACAATCTGGTTACGGATTTCGGAAAGTTTATGGATCCTTTGGCAGATAAGCTTTTAGTTTGCAGCGCCATGATCGGTCTTATTGAGCTTGGAAGAATTGAGGCATGGATCGTAATTGTCATCATAGCCAGAGAATTCATCATCAGTGGTTTCAGACTTATTGCGGCTGATAACGGCAGAGTTATTGCAGCCAGCTATTGGGGAAAATTTAAGACAACCTTCCAGATGTTTATGGTAATCCTTATGATCGCCAATCTGGAAAATATCCCGTATATTCCGCTCATCACACAGGTCATCAAATGGATAGCACTTATCCTGACTATCGTTTCACTTGTGGATTACCTTATCAAGAATAAGGATGTTATGAGTGGACCTTTTTAATCAGTATTAGGAGTTTTATGAGTAGTAAAGAAGTAAAAGAAGAAGTTAAGGTCAGGTATGACGAGTCAGGCCTTGACGAGA
>CAMVRW010000357.1 GCA_947169985.1 uncultured Butyrivibrio sp.
CAGTAATTCTCCCATCTCCTTTATGGAATCAAATATCACATCCGGCTGGACTTCAGAATCCGGAACCTCAGAAAGTTTCGTTTCTCCGGTCAAAACCAGAACTCCCATTGCTCCATTATTTACGCCAGTTGCAACATCAGTATATATGCGGTCTCCAACAAAAGAAATCTTGGAAGCATCTACCCCTGTTGCATCCACCACCATGTCTACAGTCTCTTTAAAGGGCTTGCCAACAAACTTAGGCTTAACCTTGGTAGAAAGCTCTATGGCAGCACACATGGCGCCACAGTCCGGAATAAAACCATCCTTTACCGGGCAGTTAATATCCAGATGAGTTGCCAGGAACTTAGCCCCTTTCATAATGTAAACACAGGCATTGGAAAGCTTTTCATAATTCAGGGTCTTATCAAAAGCCACAACCACAATATCCGGGATCTTCTCACAGATAGCATGGGACATTGCAGCATTTTCATCTCTCTCAGAAACAAAAAGATCTATCCCCTCTTCTCTAAAGCTCTCCTCAAGCGCAGGAGTTCCAAGCAGATATACGCTCTCACCGGGATGTTTTGATTTAAGATATCTTATCATTACATCGCCGCTGGTCATGATCATATCTCTTGAAATATGACAGTTCATACCGGCAAGCTTGTCAATATACAGCTTTGGAGAAGTAGATGAATTGTTTGTAAAGAAGATATATCTTTTCCCAGCTCGCTCTACCGCCTCTAAAAAGTCTAAAGCTCCGTCAAGGATGTCACTTCCAAGATAGAATGTCCCATCCATATCCAGGACAAAAAGCTCTGTGTCTTCAAGAATCTTCTTTTTAATTTCTAAGCTCTGTAAATCTCTTTTCAAATCTATACTTCCTTCAAACCATCAAATTGCACAACGTCAATTCGTTATCACTTTTACGACAGGCATGTCATGCCAGGTTATCATTCGTAAGGTGCTTCTCATATAGCAGCACCGTGTCTCCTGCTTTTATGACAAGGCTGCCTTTTGGAACAATTGCTTTTCCTCTTCTTCTTACCATAAAGATAAAGCTTCGTCTTGAGATATCAAGATCCTTAATGGCAACTCCATTCCAGGAATGTCCTTCTCCGATCTGGATCTCTTTAAGGTCAATTGGCTGTATCTCTTTTACCTTCTCAGAGCACATGACAATAATGTCACCATTTTGAAGTATCGCATCTCCTCTTGGGATAATTGTTTCTTTACCTCGCTGGATAGCAATGACCATAACATCCTTTGGAAGGCCTATCTCATTGATCTTCTTTCCTGTCCACTTATCATCCTCACCAAGTCTGACTCTGATGAAGTGAATATTCTCTTCCTCAGTGAGGTCTCCGGATATTTTCAGCTTCTGATACTGTTCCACGAATCCTGCGGAAATAATACCCGTAGGTATGGCAACCATTCCCACACCAAGAAAGCTTATAAGGATTCCCATTACCTTTCCCATGAAAGTCACAGGATAAATATCACCATAACCCACAGTCAATAGCGTTGATACAGACCACCAGATTCCGGAAAAGGCATTCTGGAAAATCTCAGGCTGAGCATCATGCTCTACAGAATACATGCAAAGGCTGCTGGCCATCATAAGAATGATAATGATAAAAACAGATGCTGTAAGCTGCTGCTTCTTTGAGTTCAGTACTTCCGCAATGACATTTAGCTGATCATAATAGGAATTGATCCTGAAAAGCCTTAGTATCCTGGCTACCCTGAAGAGCCTGAAAACCGCTCCCCCAGCAGGGAAGAAAAATGGCAGATAATAAGGCAGGAAGGACAACAGGTCAATAATTCCTGCAAAAGAAAATATGTACTTACTGATGGATTTCGATTCAGACATCCCCGGATATAACTCCGGAGCAGTTATAACACGCAATATATAATCTATTGCAAAAAAGAAAACAGTAACTGCTTCAATAATAAGGAGGAGCCCTTTATAGTGCTCCTCCATATAATCAAATGTTATTGCAAACGCAGCAAAAAGATTAAGCCCCAGCGCTACAATACTGATGGCGTCGTAAAGCTTATTGATTGGTTCATCAACCACTCCGGTGCTTACCATATTGAAAAGTTTGGCTCTCACACGGTTTTGCTTAACGTTTTCCCCCATTACTTCTTCTCCCTGTTCTTACGCTTTCCAAAGCTCTCCATTACAAGATCGCTCATATCCTGAAGGTAATCAAGGCTTCTCTTTTTATTCTGAGCCTTAACGGCCTTCTTCTCGGACTTGCTCATATTCATGGTATCATTATCTTCCCCAACATACCATGCCTTTGTGGCGCCCTCGCCCTTGATGTTGATTCTTCCAACATTCTCAAAGGAAGCTGCAGATTCTTTCCTCTTACGAGGTGAACGCTCCTGATTTCTTGCCTTGTCTGCTCCGGATTTATCGGCTCTTGTTCTGCCGCGCCTGTCCTCAGACTTCTTGTCTGATTTCTTATTCTCAGATGGTATAAAATCCACAGGTCTTCCATCAGAAATCTTGATCTCATCAGGATTTAAATCCAGGATCTGAGACATCTTGTCATATCCGATTTTCTTTTCAGGTTTTGATCCACGACGGTTCTTGTTACCAGCCTTTTCCTGGGACTTTCCGCGACTCTTATCTTCTACTCGTCCACGGCTCTTTTCCTGGTCTTCATCGCGTCTCTTACGGCCACGAATCCT
>CAMVRW010000358.1 GCA_947169985.1 uncultured Butyrivibrio sp.
CAGACGGATGCGCTGCTTCTTATCTTCATATATTGGCTTTGTTGACGGAGTGATGCTGACTTTCACGAGCAGACGGTTAAGGGCATTGTTACCATAGAACTCCTTATAGTCCAACCCCCAGATTTCACCCATCAGCATGTCAATCTTTTCATCTGTACCTATAATCTTTCCACAAAGTGTCTCATAGCTCCATGTCTGCTCCTGATCCTTTGGCTTCACTCTCACAGGAGTAATTTCCATTTCCACCTCCCTCTTATCCTGCTGACTAACACCTACAAAAGTCTTCTCCAAGATCTTAGACAATCTGAAAGATTTGGAAGAATTTGAGAGCTCATTAGAAGAAACCTTGGCAGCTAACTGTAATTTGTATCTGTAACCTTCCAGAAGTTCGATTCCGTCAATATCAAGAGGACCAAATGTAGCAATACGATCACCCTTTTCATCAACACCTTCCATCACCGAAGTTACACGATGTGCGGATTTATCTGTATCCGTCAAAACGTATTCAGGTTCGATAATGACATTCCACGTCTCAGTTCTTGTGGAAGAATCGTTTTCAACAGCCGTCTCATCTCCGCTATCACTTGAACATGATGCGAAAACCAGAAGGCTGAATATTACACCTATTATATAAATAAGACTGTTCTGTTTCATTACAATACGCTTAAAACGTTCGTCTGTAGATATAACTGCAAATGTAAAAAACCTTGTATAAAAGCCAAGAAAATTAGTACATTTTAACAAATATGCTATCTCTATAACATATTTTTGCACATAATGCGCTAAAAAAGCCTATTTAGTCCTTATGTTCTTTATAAATAACCTTATTAGCCCCACTTGTTATCTTCAAAGCCTCAGGATGTTCCTTGATGAAAGAGTCAATATGGCGTACACGCTTTTCTGCCAAGATCTCATTGACAGCTATCAGGATACCAGTCTCCTCCACATCACCAAAGCCATAATTGATAGCCGTACCAAAAAGTCTCATGGTTGGAGAAAGGTTCATATAAGCATTCACCAATGGCGGGATATTATAGCCCAGTTTCCTGATCTCAGCGTTCAGGATACGATAGTCATCCCTAAAGTCATCCTTACAGAAAAGCTGCTCCAATTCCTTAGGATCTGCTTCAATTTCCAGCGGTTTCAACGGGATAATCAGCTTATCCTTATCGTCAAAATGCTTCTTTAGGAAATAGAGAATCATATCACGGCCTTTGCGAATATACGAAGGATACATCGTCATCTTACCAAAGAAATAACGTACATCAGGCATAATGACAATCAGTGCGCCAAGTCCGTCCCAAAGGTTATCCAATGCAAAAAGGCTCTTGGCACCCATGCGTGAACTTTGATAGGGAAGAGAGACAAACGACCTTCCCAACTCTATAGTATATGGCATATACTCTTTAATGAATCTATCCGAGAAATGGAACATGTGGCTGGTAGCAAGCTTGGGCTGTCCTTTTTCGTCCATCTCCCAGCAAGTGCCTTCCAGATAGCGATAGCCTCCAATAATCTCCTCAGCCTCGGGATTCCATACAATAAGCTGCTTGTAGCAGTTCTCACAGATATCAAACTCATCGATATCCATCTCCTTTCCAGTGCCACCACCAGCTTCTCGAAAAGCGATCTCACGCAAACGGCCAATCTCCTTCATCACATTTGGAGCCTCATGAGCAGTAATGACATAAATCTCATTATGACTCTTGTTCGTCATACGAAGCTGATGCTTAGGAGTCAGCTCACTCTTAAGGATTTCCTTGTCTATCGGCTGGATAATCTCTTGTTCCATCTCTGTTTCCAATTAATTATAGTTTGTAGACTTGATTCTTAACCATTTGTGCCCATTCCACCGGACTTTTGCTCTTATCAAAGGTCTGCCAAGGAATCGGCTTTCCAATCCTAATTTGGAAAGTCTTATGTACATTTTTGTACATTTCATCGACAAGGAACAGCATCGCCAAGTTAAATGGCAAGCATTTGTCGCTGAAATTTGCGAGACGATAGAAGAAGTCACTGTTCTGTCCACTGAAATGAATAGGCACCACATCACGCTGATATTCAACGCTCTTTGACACAAACGTCTTCTTCCAAGGGATGTCTTCTATCACCCCTTTATGTCGGCGAGAACATAATCCTGCAGGAAACATTAGCATGTGATGATCGCTCTTGAAACCAGCTTCTACCATAGCAGGGAAATTGCGGCTCTGACTACCTGTCTTATTGATGGGAATACATAACGGAGCCAGTCCTGGCAGATTCATCAACAGGTCATTTACCAGATAGCGGAAACGGCCATCATAGTGACGGCCAATGACAGCTCCTAACGCCACACCATCCTCACCACCTAACGGATGATTACTCACAAAGGTATAAAGCTTACCATCATTCGGATCTGGCAAATTCTCCTTTCCCTCAATTTCCAGCGTCATGTCGAGGTATCTGACACATGCCTCCAACCACTCGACACCAACGAACTCACGATTCTCCCATAGAAAGTTGTTCACCTCGTCCTGATGGGCGATACGCTTTAGCCAACTCACTAAGAAACGGGGCACGAATTTAACCTTTGCGCCCATCTTCTCTTTGAGGATTCTATCAATATCAATCGTCGTTTTTGTTACTGTTGCCATTTCTTACTATGCTAACAAGATGCAAAAATAGCACATTTCTTTCAATTT
>CAMVRW010000359.1 GCA_947169985.1 uncultured Butyrivibrio sp.
GGTATAAATTTGAAGGTCCTCATCCTCTGTGATGGCCTCTGCGGCTGCATCTATTATCCTGCCGATGATATCGCTGTGGATTCCGGCCTCCTGCTTCATGGCAGTTATGCGGCCAAGGTTGATATCCTCCACGGAAAGTCCTGCAAGTCTGGTGTTAAGCAGGATGTTCAGCTTCAAGAGATCAGCTTCCGAAAGCTCCTGTTCTATATCCACCATACGATTCTTGATGACATTTCCCTCTATAACAATAGTTGCCAGAAGATGTTCATCATCAACCTTGGATATCTGGATGAATTTCAGCTTGTTCTTCCTGATCTGAGGTGCTGAGATCATTGTGGCGTAATTGGTATCAACTGCCAGTGTCTTGGCCACCTGCTTAAGGAGGTTCTCAAGCTTCTCTTCCTTATCAAGGAGCATTTCCTTCATGTTCTCAACTTCCTTCTCTTTGTCCCTGAGCATCTCATCTACATAGACACGATACCCCTGATCGGAAGGAATTCGACCGGCTGATGTATGGGGCTGTAAAATAAGTCCCATCTCCTCCAGGTCAGCCATTTCATTTCTAATGGTGGCTGAGCTTAAGTTAAGATCCGTATACTTGGAGATGGTACGGCTTCCTACAGGTTCCCCCGTCTCCAGATAGTTCTTAACTATTGCATGAAGTATGATTCTCTTTCTCTCATCAAGTTCCAAAATGTACCTCTTCCTCTGTTTAACCGGTATGTTGCATCGGAAATGGTTTTGTTTCCAGGTGTTAGCACTCACCTCTTTTGAGTGCTAACATCTTCCTGTATCATAAAATATCACTCGCAAGACCCAATGTCAACAGTCGCAATTATAAAAAAAAAAGAAAGCAGATAAAATCTGCCTTCTTCTCTATACGTTTTCACAAGGAAGTTCCGCTCTCGCGCATGCGCTCGCCGGAACACGTTCGCACTAGCATCGTGAAAAACCTCTGCAAGTGCTTACAGCCCGATTCTGCCCTGTACCTTATCGTTAACAACATAGTATGCTGCATTCTCTTCAGGCTTTACATAAATGCTGAGCTTCTTGATCTCGTCAGCATTTCCGCCCATATCTGCAACAAAGTTGTTCTTTGAATTCTGAACGATTGTATCATATGTTACATTAAGATCACCGTACTGAAGAACGATGTTTGTCTTAACTGTCTCAGCCTTAGTTGCTGCTGCCTTCTTTGCAGGAGCTGCCTTAGCTGTTGTAGCCTTCTTAGCTGTAGTAGTCTTCTTATCTGCTGCCTTCTTTACAGGAGCTGCCTTAGCTGTCTCCTTCTTAGGCTCAGCCTTCTTTGCAGGAGCTGCCTTCTTAGCAGGTGCCTTCTTAGCTGCTGCTTTCTTTACAGGAGCTGCCTTCTTAACTTCAGCCTTCTTCTCCTCAGCCTTAACTACAGGAGCTGCCTTAACTTCAGGTGCCTTTACTTCTGGAGCTGCCGGTGTCTTAATTGTAGCAACAGGCTTAACAGCTGCCTCAGTCTTCTTGATCTCTGCCATTTTTCGTTTTCCTCCTCAAAAATCATTAATGATTTATCTATCTCGTTAAATCAATAAAGTGATTACGAAATAGAGTTTACACTCAATAATACGCCTTGTCAACGCATTCTACGGAATTAATTTACAATTAATCCACACACCATGCGGCATAAAAGGATACCATAGTCATGGAGAACAGTATTCCTGCCAGTATATCGGTTACCCAATGTACTCCGGCAAAGAGCCTTGCTATGACTCCCACAACGATGACAACCGCAAACAGCATGGTTACAAGCTTTACTATCTTCTCATCCTTAAGAAGTTTCCTTATTGCCATGATACCGCTTCCCAGAACCGTACAGATTATCATGGTATGGGTAGAAGGAAAGGATGTCTCAATCTCAGTCTCTCCGGGCTTTATAACAGGCCTGTAGTTGATCGGGATCTTTCCAAAGACCACATACAGAACTGCCACTATCACATAGAGAACCCCAAGTCCCAGAATAACCTTATCTACTCTGGTAATATTTCTTTTCCTGATAAGCTGCACCACTCCCATCACCGCAAAGTAGCCCACCGCCAGGAACGAGAAGAACATAGCAACATCAGAGATGGTATCCATAATACTGTTATAGCCAAATCTCCCTGCAAAGGTACTGTTGAGATTTGCAAATCCCACAGAGGTTCCTTCAAGGCCCACAGGCTGTCTGTCAACAAAATACGTAAGAAGTGAAAAAATAACCGTTACTCCCAGAAGCATAAATGGTTTAAATAACTTGTTATCACTCTTTTTTTCCATCTTATCTGTATACCTCGTTTACAAATTTTCTAAGCTGTACCATAGCACGCTCGACCTTTTCCGTATCTATACAATAAGCCATTCTAAAGAAGCCCGGAGCTCCAAAGCCGTCTGTAGGAACAAAGATAAGGTCATAGTCCTTGGCCTTTTTGCAGAACTCTATAGAACTCTCCTCTAGGGCCTTTGGCATTATATAGAAGGTTCCGCCCGGCTTAACAACTGTAAATCCCAGGTCTACCAATGTGTCGTAAATGATGTTCATGTTGGTCTCATAAACCGAAAGATCAGCTGTAAGTCCGCAGACCTTAGCCACAGCCTGCTGGATTATTGACGGAGGGCAGTTGTGTCCTGTGCCTCGTGAGATCTGTCCGCACATTGGAACAATCACAT
>CAMVRW010000360.1 GCA_947169985.1 uncultured Butyrivibrio sp.
GTTGACGGAGCGCAGTCTACTCCTCATATGAAGGTTGATGTGAAAGAGCTTGGAGCTGATTTCTTTGCTCTGTCAGGACACAAGATGCTGGCCCCAATGGGAATCGGAGCTTTGTACGGCAGAGAGGAACTTCTTGAAAATATGCAGCCTTTTTTAACAGGCGGTGAAATGATAGAATATGTTACAAGAGAAGATGCAACCTACGCAGAGCTTCCTCATAAATTTGAGGCAGGTACTGTGAACGCCGGTGATGCAGTTGGACTTGGGGCTGCCATCGACTATATTAATGAGGTTGGATTCGATGCAATAAGAGAGCAGGAAGAAAAGCTCACAAAGAGGCTTATGGAAGGAATGGCAAAGCTTCCATATATTAAGATATATGGATCAAAAGATCCTTCCAAGCACTGTGGTATCGTAACTTTTACCATGGATGGAGTTCATCCTCACGATCTTTCTTCTGTTCTTAATGATGATAAGGTATGCATCAGAGCCGGTCATCACTGTGCGCAGCCACTTATGCAGTTTATCGGGGCAGGATCAACTGCAAGAGCAAGCGTATATTTTTACAACACTGAGGAAGAGGTTGACCGATTCCTTGATAAGCTTTCCAAGGTAAGAGAGGTTATGGGTTATGGAGCTTAAGCAGTTATATCGTGAGATAGTCAATGAGCACAATCTTCACCCTGTACACAAGGGCAAGATGGAAGCGCCGGATCTGGTGCTTAGAGGAGTTAATCCCAGCTGTGGAGATGACATTACTCTTCAGCTTAAGGTTGAGGACGGAGTAATCACAGATGCAATGTATGATGGAAGCGGATGTGCTATTTCACAGGCTTCCGTAGATATGATGGCTGATCAGATCATTGGCAAAAAGAAGGACGAGGCTATTAAGCTTGCCGGAACTTTTGTAGGTATGATCAAGGGTGAGATAACCGATGAAGAGAGCATAGAGGCTCTTGATGAGGCAGCAGCTCTTCAGGATGTGGCTCATATGCCAGCCAGAGTTAAATGTGCCGTTTTGGGATGGCATACAATGCAGGAAATGCTTGAGCATCCTGAGAAGGCAACAGGAAACTGAGGTCTTAATACAAACAGAAATAACACAGCAGAGCGTGTAAAGTGGGCAGACTATTATTGGGGAGCTGCTTCAAAGTACAGTAATGTTGCTATGGTTCTTTGGGATAACAACAACTATAACAACAACTCAGCTGGATCAGATGGCGAGTGCCATATGTACATCGACAGAAATTCTCTTCAGTGGAAGGATCCAGAGATCATCAGCACTATCATGAAGCATGTTGACGGAACACCTGCAACTGTAAATGGCAGCGTTGTTGTTACTCCTGATCCTGAGCCGGAACCAGAGCCACAGCCTGAGCCTCAGCCACAGCCAGAACCACAGCCACAGCCGGAACCTCAGCCAGATCCGGAGCCGGTTGTTATCGACGAGCCTACTCCTTCAGAGAGCGCTTTAACTGTTGAGTATTCAATCAACAACTGGGGATCAGGTTATCAGGTTCTTATCAAGGTTAAGAATGATACAACTGCAAGAACAAATGGCTGGACAGTTAAAGTTAACAAGAATGACGTTAAGATCGACTCCAGCTGGTGCGTAAACATTGCAGAATCAGGAAACTACTATGTGATCACACCTATGTCATGGAACTCAACGCTTGAGCCCGGCGCTTCAACCGATTTTGGTATTCAGGGCGCAGGATCAATCGGAACAACTGTTGATGTAACAGTAGAATGATCCATGTAAACTAATAGTGATTAAGATTATGCGTCTCATCTGTCTTTTGGCAGGTGGGGCGTTTTTTCTTGAATTTTTAATAGAGAAATTTATAATAGATGCATGCAGAAAATAGAACTTGTAAGAAGTAACAGAAGATCAATTTCAATAGAAGTAACTCGGGATCTCAGAGTAATAGTAAGGGCACCAAGGCGTCTTTCAGAAAAAGAAATAAACCGCTTTGTAGGGGAGAAAGCGGATTGGATAGATATACACCTTCGGAAGATGAAAGAAAGGCAGGACGCGCTTGCCAAAGAGCAAAGTAAAGCGCTGTCTGAGCAGGAGATAAGACTTTTGACAACCAGGGCAAAAAGAGTCTTCCCGCCTAAGGTAAAAAAGTTTGCTGAGATAATTGGGGTTACTTATGGAAATATCACGATAAGAATGCAGAAGAGCAGGTGGGGAAGCTGTTCCGGAAAAGGAAATCTTAACTTTAACTGCCTTCTTATGAATGCACCTGAGGAAATTGTGGATTATGTGGTGGTGCATGAACTTTGCCATAGAAAAGAGATGAACCATTCGCCAAGGTTTTGGGCTGAGGTGGAAAAGGTGATGCCGGATTATAAAGAGAGAAGGAAGTGGCTGAAAGAGAATGGAGGGAAGCTGGGGATGAGGTAGTGAGCATGCCGACAGACTCGAAATAGGTAGTCCACCACGCAATACTCGAAATTTGCAAAGCAAATTTCTCGTTTACGCGGCGTTCGCCGCATAAACCCAAATAGGTACCATAACGACCTTAGATGAGCAAGCTCCTCACGGTCATTATGGTACCTATTTTGTATTGCGTGGCTCACTTTAACGCGAAAAAAAGTACCATCCCCATGGGATATACCCACGAAAACAGTACTCGGCGTGCACCGCCAGGGTCTCGAACCCTGGACA
>CAMVRW010000361.1 GCA_947169985.1 uncultured Butyrivibrio sp.
GCACACTTATGGCTCCTCACGGCGGAATCTTCGTATTCCCTGTTGTAGGTAACGTAGCAATGTATCTTGTTGCTCTTGTTGCCGGATCCGTAGTTGGATGCATCATGCTTGGTATCCTCAAGAAGGACGCACAGGAAGTATAAATTTTTGAACATAGAAAGGATGGAGAATTTATGGTATCTCAGAAAATCACGGTAACTAACGAACAGGGAATGCACATGCGCCCGGCATCAGTTTTCTCTCAGGCAATGACTCCATTTGCAGCAGATGTAAAGATCGTCTTCAACGGCAATACCTATGACGCAAAGAGCGTTATGATGCTCATGAGCGCATGCATCAAATGCGGAGCTGAGATTGAGATCCAGTGCGATGGAGCTGACGAAGCAGACGCACTCAAGAAAGCAATCGAACTTGTAGAAAGCGGACTTGGTGACTAACATCCAAAAAGGAGCAACCTATGTATAACGGAATCGCCGCATCACGCGGAATAGGTATTGGCAGTATCTGTGTCATCAAAGAGCATGACCTATCTTACGAATCCCGTAAAATCGAGGATGTGGAAGGCGAGCAGAAACGCTTTAATGACGCAGTTGAAAAGTTTAAAAAAGAAACTTCCGAGATGGCCGAGGACATAAGAAAGAGAATCGGCCCCAAGGAAGCAGAAATCCTTGAGGGGCATCTGGTTATGATCAGCGACCCCACAATGGCTGGAGAAATGGGCAAGATGATCGCAGCAGGTCAGTGCGCCGAAGCTGCTGTTGAAGCAGTATGCGACATGTTCATCGGTATGTTTTCCAAGATGGATGACGAGCTTATGCAGCAGAGGGCTTCTGATATCTCAGATATCAAAATAAGTCTTCTTAAAAATCTTCTTGGAATCGAGGATGTGGATATCAGCAAAGTTCCTCAGGGAACTGTCCTGGTTGCAAAGGATCTTACACCTTCCATGACCTCCCAGATCGTCAAGGATAACGTTGCAGGAATAATAACTGAGGTAGGCGGAAAGACTTCTCACTCAGCCATCCTTGCAAGGGCCCTTGAGATTCCTGCTGTCCTCTCTGTTCCTGATGCCACTACTTTAGTGAAGGACAAGGATACAGCTATTGTAGACGGAACTGAAGGCGTGGTATATATCAATCCCGACGGTGATGTCCTGTCCAAATACATAATCAAGCGTGAGGATTTCATAAAGAAGCAGTCCGAACTTGCTGCTTTCCAGGGAAAAGAAACTGTGACAGCTGATGGCATTAACCTGGAGCTGTTCTGCAATATCGGAACTCCTAAGGATGCCAAAAAGGCTGTTGAGTGTGACGGTGAGGGAATAGGTCTTTTCAGATCAGAGTTCCTGTTCATGGACAACAACCACATGCCTACTGAGGACGAGCAGTTTGCAGCCTACAAGGAGGCAGCTGAGATCCTTGGTGGAAAACCTGTTATCATCAGAACTCTGGACATTGGCGGTGACAAGGATATTCCTTATCTGAACATGAAAAAGGAAGAAAATCCCTTCCTTGGCTACAGAGCAGTCAGATACTGCCTTGGCAATAAAGACAGTTACCTGATCCAGCTCCGTGCCATCGTTCGTGCCAGCGCCTTTGGAAAGGTTAAGATAATGGTTCCTCTTGTAACCTGCGTGGAGGAGATCCGTCAGGTAAAAGAGCTTGTGGCTCAGATCAAGAAGGATTTTGATGAAAAGGGCATTGCCTATGACAAGGATATCGAAGTAGGCTGCATGATTGAAACTCCTGCTGCTTCACTTATAGCCGATCTCCTTGCAAAAGAGGCAGACTTCTTCTCAATCGGAACCAATGATCTTACCCAGTACACCATGAGTGTAGACAGAGGAAATGCTGATGTAGCTTATCTCTACTCCACTTTCCAGCCTGCAGTGCTTCGCTCCATCAAGCACATTATCGAGTGCGGAAGAAACGCAGGTATTCCTGTGGGAATGTGTGGCGAAGCTGCAGCAGATCCGCTTATGATACCACTTCTCATATCCTACGGACTTACAGAATTCTCAGTTAACCCTGTACTGGTACTTACAGCAAGATGCATTATCTCCAAGTGGAGTAAGGCTGAGGCTGATGCACTGGCCGAAAAGGTTATGGCTCTTTCCACAGAAAGTGAGATCCAGAGTCTTCTGAAGGAATCCGCTAAGGAATAAAAAATTTTAGATCCTGACATAAAAATAGGGCGAAGCACCTCGTTAGTGCTTCGCCCTTTAAGTTTTTCTTTATTTGAAGAATTCCAGATTCCTGTTCAGCTCTTCTGCTACGTCCTTCAGGCTGTTTGCAGATCCTGCAAGGGTTGTAACTGTAGCTGAAAGTTCCTGCATTGATGCTCCTGTCTCCTGTGAAGAAGCTGCATTTTCCATTCCTGTCTTCATAAACCTCACGCCGGTAATGAGCAGTGCAATTGTCAGTGCAACAGAAGGAATGACAGTGAATGCCAGAATCCTGGTAACTGAAACCCTCAAAGACTATATCGTCATAATACGCATTAAAATTAACGTTTATGCGACTACGTTATACCATTTATTTGCCCATTTATCTATGGTTTATCGATTATTTGGCGCATAAAAAAGTGGCTACCCCAATGGGATAGCCACCTAAAAAACTTATTGGAATTATTAAACGATTCCCTGAGCCTTCATAGCCTCTGC
>CAMVRW010000362.1 GCA_947169985.1 uncultured Butyrivibrio sp.
TTAACAAGTCCATCGCAGAATTTGATCATCAGTTTATGGAAAAAGCTGACATCCTTATATATATCCCTATATCCGCGCATATAGCTTTTTGCCGACACATCTGCAAAATCACCGGACCAGTTTCTAAGCTCATCCTTATCTTCTAATGAGAAAAATGCGTCAACCTCAGATATTCCGGCTTCCTTAAGCCAGGTTTTTGTCATCATCTTTGCCCCACGTCTGTTACAGCTGTCGAAAACAAGAACTGCTCCTGGAAATCTCTTTGCCATCTTCTGAAACAGGACTTCCACATCCTCGGTCTTAAAGTAATAAAACACACCGGATGCAAAGAATACAGCTCCATTTTCTCCATCAATCTCATCCATCCAGGTCTCATCATTAAGATCAAAAGCAAGGTTTCTTTCTCTGTCGCTCTCAGGAAGTAGTTCATTTCTGACAGCGATCACATCCGGCATATCGATGTTATAGCCTTTGCACCTTCCGTTGTCGCACTTACGAAAGGTATCATCAAGTCCACATCCAAGATTGACCACCGAAGCCTCTGGATTTTTCTTTAAATAATCCTTTACTTCCCAGGCAAGGTCATACTGCCTTTGTGCAACCTCCAGCGCCCCAAAGAGACCTGCTGCGCTTTCCATCTTTTTTCCTTTTTCTGCAAAGTCGTAATCCAGCATGCCACATATACGCTCTGCCTCTGGATCCTTGAACAAATCAGGGAAATGTTCCGAGCAAACCTTCCTTCCATACAAAGGTATGACAAGTGTCTCCTGTACTGTGTTTTTCTCTATATGATACATTCTTATTCAGCCCCTTTTTATAATATCAACCCTATAAGCCAATATAATCCGCCAACGATTGCCGCAAGTGGAATTGCAAATGGAATCAGCTTTACAAACTTCCATTTCTTTACATTCACGTTGTGCCAGGTATCATTTAAGTCCTCAGTTCCCTCAATAAGCCACCAATCAGACATAGCGACCCAAAAGGTATCAATAAATAACCAGTCAAAAAACTCCGCGCCCAGAAACAAGACATAAAACTGCAGACTGCAATCAAAATAACTCCTTGCCTTATTTACAAAGAGGATGAAAATAGCGGGGATTACAAGCATGAGTGTGATAAGCAACACAAATGCATTTATCTTTCTTTGTTTCAGTTCTTCTCTTGTTATAAGTCCCAGTTCAACAGTACGTTCCTGCATTACCTTCGGGTAAAAGAAAATTCCTCCTATCGGTCCTTTCTTACCCACAAGTATAGCCATATACAAAGCGTATATAAGCCACATGAACAGAACTTCAACGATCATCTTTACTACCATATTTTCTCCCAATTTCCAAATATACAAGTAAAAACCAGATGATCATGCTCTCGCTCATGAGTCCATTCGTAAAGGCAATGCGAAAAGCGCTTTGTGGCATCAACATAGAGATTACCTTAAGAATCCCAAATATCAAAAGCACGTTGGTAAATGCCATTTCTTTTTTAAACACTGTGTTACCGGTAATCTGAACATAAAACCAGTAAATAAAGACCGGTAACATGATGCCTTCACTTACAGGAATCAGCCAAGCGAAATTGCCAAACAGCGACTCACAGATCAGCAATGCGTCATCTCTAAATCCATTATTATTCAGCCATGCAAACAGACTTAAGATCACGACATAGATCAGATGGAGCGCAATCCATGGTGTAAGTCCAAAAGCGTTCAGGTAGTGATACACCTTTTTCTTCTTCTCATCTGTTATGTATTCTTGTACCGCAAAGAGAGCAGTACCATAGAGAATGACTCCCGGAAAGGCAAGCAGCATTGCCAGATTGTATCGCCACTGGGGGATTGCCGCCGTTCCCAGTGTCAACCATTTTATATTTCCTTGAAATGTCGGATCTGAATACATCATTAACCAGTCCCCGGCACCAAAGCAGAGGCAGCCCAGCAGTCCCAAAATAAGATTCCTTTGTTTTTTTGTCTGTTTCATTTCATTGACCTTTTCTTATCTGTAAGAGTTAGTGCACAAACCAGATACAACATAAGCCATCCAAGTGATTCAGTTCCTGAATCCAGACCTTCTGATATCAAATTAAGTAAGTTTCCGAAAAGTACGCCAAAAACAGGGCAACATATGATCATCCATTTTTTTACAGGAAGCATCCTCTTAAGAACCATTCCAACCCATCCTATAGTCACAAACAAATCGCAGACCACAAAACCTGCTAACAATGGAATAAGTTCACTTTTCAGAACCCTGATCGTCATACCGACAGATGCTTCAATATCGCCCGTTGCTTCCATTCCTGCATTAAAAACAACCGGCAGGATGCATATGCCTATATGAATAAAGGCAAAATACAAAATTCCTCCCCAGTTGGCAACCTTGAAAAGCTTGTATAGTTTGGAATCCTTTAAATTATATTCGTTCTCCATAACCCTCATTAGTTCTGTTGCAGCATAGGCAAACATCGCTGCACACAAAAAACCGAGGATTGATGATACTGCATATCTCCAATCAGGAGCCACATTCCAGGATATGCCCATATAGGCATCCGGATCTGATGTTGTGCCAATTGTACCGTATCCAAGCAGATAGTCGCCGATAATAGCAAGTACCATTGCATAACACCCAAACAATATTCTTTGTTTTGACTTCAT
>CAMVRW010000363.1 GCA_947169985.1 uncultured Butyrivibrio sp.
TGCCATAGCCGCTGATCACCTTCATAAGTGAGAAGAAAGAGAATCTGTCTGTGTTATCTATGACCTCCACAAACGCATCGTCCACACCCAGACTTTCCTTGCAAACTCTGGCAGCCATGCCCTTAACAGAGTTTGGACATACAACTTCAATACAGTTGATGCCGCCATTTTCAGCCTTAGTGCCCATCTCAGAGATCTCCTGGGAAACAGTCCTTCCGCTTAAGATAAGCCCATATATTGAAAGACTTTCATAGGACATGTAAACATAACTTTTATCAAGTCCTGCAGCCTTTTTAAGCTTTCCTGTATCTCTTTTAACAACTCCCGTAACATAGTGGGGAACGTTGCCAATAGTAACCATCTGGCCGATGATATCTGTAGATCCAAAGAGCTGCCAGGCCAAATCCTCATCAATGACGATGGAATCCTTCATCAGCTCATCTCCTGTGAAAGGCGCTCCCGTAACAAACTCCATGGGGTGGAACAAAAAGAAATCTCCTCCGCAGCCAATTGCTGCTACCTTGTCAGCAGTCCTGTTCTCAAAGGTAATAGATACCTGTCCCTGCGCGCAGTAACTGATAGAATAGAGCTTCCTGATGCCTTTTCTTTCATTTAAAGGAGCATCTTCCTCTTTAGAGTCTTTGTTCATCTCATCGATGCCAATAGTATCAACCACCTTGGGTCCCGCCATGGCACTGTCATCATCAGGATCATCCACTCCTGCCTCTGAAAGCTTTTTCTCCAGCATATAATCAAAGCGCTTAATGCTGTCCTGATCAATGATCTGATCCTCGGTAGTATAGATGCTTACCTGGGCCATATCATTTTTCTCAGACCACCTGTCCGCCAAAAGAAATTCCGGAAGCCCTGAGACAATGCTGTTCATAACTGCTCCAAGAATGGCGTTTGAAAGGAGTAATCCTGCCACAAGGCAAAAGGCTACAATTCTCCACCGGGAACAAAAATGCTTTTTTATGTACTTAACAAAAACATCTTTTATTTCCATCAATTATTTGCAAGCCTCACCTGATCTCCTGGATTAACCAGGGCTGTGGATGTTGTAACAACGTACTCATCTCCCTCTACGGCAGCTGCTATGGCGCTGTTGTTATCATCCTGTGCTTTTACTGTAACTTCAACTCTTGATGCCTTGTATCTGTTACCCAGTGGGCTTGACTTGCTTGTAACTACTAAAATGAACTTTCCGTTACTATCAGTCTTAATGGCACTGTTTGGAACCACAAGATCGTAGTCCACAGCTCTTTCTCCTATGGTAAGAGAAATGTTCTGACCGGGAGTTACGTCCTTGCTCTCGATCTTGAAGGTAAGTACCTTCTTATTGCCAGGATCAGTCTTGTCATTCTTGATCCCTGTCAGTGTTGCCTTAAAGTCATCCCCATACTGCCATACATTCTGAGGCTTTGCGGCATCTCCTACCTTAAGCTTCTGAGCCTGTGCGTTAGTAACTGAAAAGCTGGTAGTCATGTCTTTTCCATCAACCTGGATAACTGCAACGGTCTCATCTGCTGATGTAGATTCTCCAGCAACCTTTCCAAGGCTTGAAACTGTTCCTGCAACAGGGCTCTTTACAGAGGCGCCAACAGACTCCTCTTCTAGCTTAGCAATCTTTTCTTTCTGCTCAGCAATCTTATCTCTCTGCTGGCAAAGACTTATCTCTGTTGCAATGCTCTTAAGAAGCTTGGTCTTTTCATCCTCAGCAACCTTCAGGGCCGCAGCAGTTTTAGCCTTCTGCTGATTTAACAGAGCCAGCTTCTGATCATAGCTAAGGCTCTCCTGGGAGCTGTAATTGGTTAGCTGGGTCTTATTCATATTGAGCTCAGCTATCTGTTTCTCCAGGGCGTTTTTTCTGTCATCATCCCCATTCTGGGTAGCTATAGTCAGCTCATACTGAAGCTCAGCCAGAGTGTATCCAGGCGTTGCAGCATTATAATCATTGCCTGCCTGATCAAAGTTATCCTTCTGGGTCATGTAATCTATATCAGCCTGGGCTGCATTGTCCAGATTTTTTGCGTTGTTGTAGTTGTCGATAGCCTGGGCCAGTTCCTTTTGGTAGGAATCATAGGTGGTGTTTCTTCCGCTTCTGACATTGGTTATGACATCATTTGGAACGTCACCTGAAAAAAGCGCCTGTTCAAAAGACAGCTCCAGTTCATCCAGCTTTTCTTTTGCATCGGTCAGCTCTTTTGACTCCCTGTCCTCAAGATAGTAGATCACATCACCGATCTCCACATGGGAGCCCTCTTTGACGGCTACACCTGATATCTTCCTGGTCTCCTTCACGGTGATATTATATGGATCCTCAGCAGATACTGTGCCTGTTCCTCTTATCTGAGGGCTTATGGTCCCTGATGTGATCTGCTGTGTCGCAACCTGTGGCAGGGAATAATTCATGATAGTATTCGAAAAGAAGGTAAGGATCAGCATCACTGATAAAAAAGCGATGGCAAAATTCTTCACCACATCCTTTCGGTTCCTTGGATTCTTTTCCTCATTCGCAGGACTATTTCCCTTCTCCTTGCTGCTCCCCAGCTCGTCTCTTACTTCTAATTCTTCTGACATAACTCTCTCCCTAATTAACCTTTAATTCCTCCCTGGTAGGAAATACCTTCCACCAGATAATCCTCGC
>CAMVRW010000364.1 GCA_947169985.1 uncultured Butyrivibrio sp.
GAAGAGAATCAAGTGTCTGTCCTCTTTTACCGATAAGGACTCCCATCTCTGCGCCACTGAGCTCAACATCAAGAACATTATCCTCTTTATTGAACTTTGTATTAACAGTAACTTCCATATTCATTGCACCGAACACATCTTTAAGAAAAGCATTTGCTCTTCTGATGCACTCGTCAGCATCAACATTTGAAGTTGCCTTTGTTTCTGACTTAGCAGGCTCCTGAACTTCCTTAGCTGCTTCTTTAACAACTTCCTTTTTAGCAACTGGCTCTTTAACAGTTTCTTTAACTGCCTTAGGAGCTTCTTCCTTAACTTCAGGCTTATCTTCTTTAATTCTTGCCTTGATTACTGCAGGCTTAGCATTGATACCAAGAAATCCGGCTGAACCATTTGAAACTACTTCATACTCAAGTCTGTCGCTGGTAACCATGAGCTCTTCGCAAGCTTCTGTAATGGCATCATCCACGTTCTTTGCGGTAAATTCCTTAAATTCCATCATAACCTCCCATAAGTTAAAAGCATTACTGCTTATTTATATTCTCGTTAAAGTCTTTTACCATATTTGCTTTTGCAAGAAGGGAATCTTTACGAATATTGTTATTCTCATAAACCTTTCTTGAATTAGCAACTTTCTCATCTACATCAATGTTATCAACTACAGTATTCTTAGCTGCGCTGCTGATATTCTTTGTAGAAAGACTTGCATAGAGATTAAGCTCTTTAGATGAAGCCTTAGCTTTCTCCATCTTTTTCTTATACTTTTCAGTATTCTTGGCAATCTCAGCATCTATATCAGTTTTGTCAATGTGCTTATTGATAACAATCTGCTGTATGGATCTTACAACAGCACCGGCAATCCAGTAGATACCCATACCTGCAGGAAGACTAAGACAAAATACTGCAGACATTACAGGCATCATGATGTTCATTGTCTTCATAGACTGCTGCATCTGAGCTGCAGGATCATCAGGATCGATCTTGCCATTGTTATCATTGTTGGCCTGAGGCATAAGCTTTGTATTGATCCACTGAGTTAATGCTGCAAGTAATGGAACCATCACACCACCAACAAGCAGTAAGAACTGCTTATTAGCAAAAGCAGTCTGGATCATGTACATAGGAGTATCACCTATATTAAGACCAAGGAATGAATTAAACCTATTAAGTGCAGCATGAGTCTGATCAATTGAAGAAGAAAGACTTCCAAACTTCTCACTTAAGCTTGCCCAGTCAGCAGAAGATGCCTTATTGAGAACATCGATATAAGTATTCTCAACATAAGTAATATCTCCTGAAGTGAATGCTTCATTTTTGAACTGACCTGAAAATGTTGCAGCACCCTTAAGTGTCTGAATGAATTCTGATGCACCGGATGTATTACGAAGTTCTTCAACCAGCGGATAGAACGCATTTTTGATAATTGTTACATACGCCGGCATTGAATAAATTACTCTGTAAAGAGCAAAAAGAATAGGCATCTGAATAATAAGCTGTAAACAGCTGCCTGTCTGAGATACACCGTATTTAGCGTATACCTCTTTTGTCTCTGCCTGCATAGCAAGCATTGAATCATTATCTTTCTTACCTTTATATTTGTCCTGGATAGCCTTAAGCTCAGGGCTCATCTTGGACTGAAGTTTTGAAAACTTCTGCTGTTTGTAAGTTAAAGGAAGAAGACATAAATAAATAACGATTGTGAAAATGATAATTGAAAGACCGATGTTAGGAATACCGATAGCATTTAAAGCATTGAATATTCCATTCATGATCTTACCTAAGATAAATGCAACGGGCCCAACAATCTTTCCCCCGTATGGGGTAAACAAAGCTCCTAACAATTTTTACCTCCTCTTAAAAGCTCACGGAACAGGATCATAACCACCACTGGAAAATGGATTACATCTAAGTATCCTCCAAATGGCCAAAAGTCCCCCTTTTATCGCTCCGTACTTTTCTATTGCTTCTAGTCCATATTCAGAACATGTCGGTATATATGGACATTTTGTTCTTTTTAATGGAGACAAATACTTCCTATAAAATTTAATCATTATAATAAGTAATTGTTTCATCCTTCACCGCCATTTTTCATTATGCGGGCCTTCCCTGCCAGGCGAATAAGAGAATTCTCTATATCATGAAAGCTTGCATCTCTTGCACAGGCTCTGGCAACGACTACTATATCCAAACCACTATTGAATACATTTTCCTGTAGTCGGTATGATTCGCGAACAAGTCTTGAAAATCTGTGCCTTACAATACTGTTCCCAATCTTTTTACTACATGATATTCCCACTCTGTTTCTAGAACTGCCATTTTCCCACACGTACAAAACGATAAATCTGTCTGCATAACTCTTGCCGTTCTCATAAACATTACGGAAATCCTGTGTCTTTTTCATTGATTCTGAAAAAAGCATTTTAATATCCTTTTTAATTAAGAAGAAAAAAGGCCACATTAATTGCGGCCTTTAAATCATGCTGATAATCTCTTTCTTCCCTTAGCTCTTCTAGCAGCAAGAACCTTTCTGCCGCCCTTTGTAGCCATTCTTGCTCTGAAGCCGTGAACTCTGGCTCTCTGAAGCTTATGAGGCTGGAATGTCATCTTCATATTGGAAACACCTCCTTCTTATACAA
>CAMVRW010000365.1 GCA_947169985.1 uncultured Butyrivibrio sp.
CAACAGCAACTGCCCCATCCCCTGTATTATTCTTTTGCCAGATTCTTATGCCTGCGATGGTAAAAAGAGTAACCACCAGTATCATAGCAATAAGAATGAAATCATTTTTCTTCATTTATTTAACTAACATATCCTCATTTTTTGACAAGCAGAAATCAGACCACCTTGTGTATCCACTTGCCCTTAAGAAATCTTATGCTAAATATGATACCACGCATTCCCCAATCACTGAACATACCGATCCAGACGCCCATAGGTCCAAGGCCCGCCACACGGATAAGGTATGTTGCCAGAGAAACCCTGCAAAGCCACATAGTCAGCGTAGCTACCAGCATTGAGAACTTCACATCTCCTGCGGCCCTCATGCCGTAAGCTATTATGAATGATGGCGACCACAAAAGTGGCTTAACAATGGTGATCCAGCCAAGCATGTAGATGCAAAGGGCTGCACTCTCCTTCTCCATCCCTGCAAGAGCCACCACCGGCCTTGAAATTCCATAGGTGAAAAGACAGCTAACAAGGACCACAATGTATCCCCAACCTATCATCTTCTTGACGTAGTAGACTGCCTCGTCCTTTCTTCCTGCTCCAAGGCACTGACCCACAACTGTCATGAGACCGATTCCCACGCCACATCCTGCAACGCCGTTCACGTTCTCGAATATGTTGGCCATGGCCTGAGCTGCTATGGCAGTAGTTCCAAGGATTGATACGGAGGACTGGATTGCCAGCTTACCAAACTGGAACATGGAATTCTCGATACCGTTTGGAATTCCCATGGCCAGGATCCTTTTTATCTTGCCAAAATCAGGCTTTAAGCTCCGGATAGAACTGATGCTTATCTCCCTCTCTTTATTGCTTAACAGAGTCAAAAGAACTGCTGCTGAGAATAACCTTGACAGGAGCGTCGCCAGGGCTGCTCCAAGAACTCCCATGTGAAAACCAAAGATAAAAAGTGCATTTCCTGCTACGTTAAGAATATTGGAGACAATAGCCACATTCATTGGAAGCTTAGTGTTGGACTGGGCTCTGAATATAGCTCCGCCAGCAGCAGAAAGAGCTATCCCCGGATATGAAAGGATACTCAAAAGAAAATAGGTGCTGGCAGCTTTCATAACGTCAGCCTCTATCCTTCCAAATATCAACGACAAGAGACTTCCCCTGAAGATAAGACATACCACCACAATGATGGCAGATAGGGCGCCTGATACTAGAACAACCTGGGCTGCAGCTTCATTAGCTCTTTTCATGTCCTTCTGACCAAAGTAGGTGGAACAGATGATAACGCCTCCTGTAGCCATGGCAGCAAAGGCCTGCACTACCAGGTTATTGATGGAGTCCACAAGAGAAACTCCCGAAAGAGCTGCTGCCCCCACGTTACTGACCATCATGGAGTCCGCCATGCCCATAAGGGAGTTTAAAAATTGTTCAGCTATAATAGGAATCAGCAACAGGAAAAGCTTCCTGTTGCTGAAAAGATGTTCGTTGTTCATATGAATCCTTAGATGAATTTGCAATTATTCGCAATATACGGATTGCTCCGCTTACATTCTCTCAGGCGCAGAGAAACCTAAAAGATCAATACCTGTCTCGAGAACCTTAAGTGTGATTGCAAGAAGTGCAATGTAGCTCTCCTTCTTGTCAGGGTCTGCCTCGGTGAGGATCTTTGTACCGTGGTAGAAGCTGTTGAAGGCGTTACTGAGTTCGTAGATATATCCGCAGATCCTGTTAGGAGCAAGATCTCTTGCTGCGCTCTCAACAGCATCAGCAAATCTTGTAAGGTTAAGCATAAGCTCCTTCATTGCAGCGCTGTCAGGATTGCCAAGCTTAGCATCCTTCACATTTCCGCCCTCTGCCTCGTACTTCTTAAGAATAGACTTGATACGTACGATGGTGTAAAGGATGTATGGACCTGTATCTCCCTCGAAGGAAGTGAATTTATCAATATCGAAGATATAGTCCTTAGCAGGCTGGTTAGAAAGATCACCGTACTTAAGGGCTGAAAGAGCAACCTTCTTAGCTGTGCTCCTTGCCTCTTCCTCATCGATATCAGGATTGCTTTCCTTGATCCTGTTGTACATCTTCTCGTTGATCTCCTGAACCAGGCTCTCAAGGTGCATTACGCCGCCTTCTCTTGTCTTGAAAGGCTTTCCGTCAGGACCGTTCATGGTTCCGTTTCCAACGAATCTAAGGTCTGTCTCTGGAAGAGCAAGCTTGGTCTTCTTAGCTGCACGGAATACCTGCTCAAAGTGAAGAGACTGTCTCTTATCTGTGAAGTAGTAGATAGCCTCAGGGCGGTACTCCTTCATACGCTCCTGGATAGTTGCCAGGTCGGTTGTAGCATAAAGAGCTGCTCCGTCAGACTTAAGGATCATGCATGGAGGCATCTCTTTTGTATCTGACTCCTCTGCAACATCAACAACAAGAGCACCCTGGCTCTCATGAGCATAGTCGTGCTGCTTCATGTAATCAACCATTCCGGGGATAATGTCGTGTACATCTGACTCACCCTTCCAAAGGTCAAAGTGAACATCAAGGCTGTCATAGTTCTTTTTAAGATCAGGAATAGAAACATTCATGATGTGATGCCAGATAGCTCTGTAAGCCTTGTC
>CAMVRW010000366.1 GCA_947169985.1 uncultured Butyrivibrio sp.
CTCTCTTATAGTGGTTGTAAACCGCCACAGACATAACCTTCTTGGCCTGATCCTGTCCGATAACATAATCATCGAGCTTTTCCTTGATCTTGTGAGGAGCAGGAATATTCTTTATGTCAAAAACAGGCTTTGCACCTTTCTCGCTCTTTTTCTTGATCTTCTGAGAATTAGGGATTCCGCCACCAAGGTTGTCCTTGTTGTCTCCACCCATTCCAAAGAACCCAAAGTTAGGGAAACTTCCCGTGTGCTTATTAAGCTCATTCATCAGGTTAGGATTATTCAACATGTTCTGATAATCAAACTGGCTCACAGCATCCATGGTCCGGTGCATACAGTCGTCGCACACACATATGTTGTTAGGCAGATGGAACATCTTCCCCGCCTTACTCTCTGGACGCCTGCACACAAAGCACACATCCTCGAACTGAGGCTTATCGTCTCCGTCGCCATTGCCCTTGCTGTCAGCGCTACCAGTATCTTCAGAAGCGCTGCTCACTTCATCTTTCTTTCCAGCATCGCCGCCTTTGGTTCCGTCATCCACTATATCAACTTTCTCGTCATCAGTAACTTCTCTGAAGTCAAAATCGTCATTATAATTACTCATTATTCTTTTCCTTTTTCTTATTTGCCACACCACTTGCTGCCAATTATATTCTCATATCATATTGCATACAAGTTAATTTTCTATAAACTCACCTCTTAATATAAGTGATGAAATGATTTCCGTTCTCGGAGAAGAGCTTGTCGGAATCATTCATGCCGTACTTGTAGACCTGGCCGGTCTGAGGATTGCACAGAACCGTATTAAGATCATTAAATCCAATCACCAGCATAGCCTGACCATCATTCAAAAGAGCCATAACCGGTATATCCTGATTCACATAATAAAGCATGGAGTTAAGCGGGCATCCATCCAGCTCAAGCACCTGATAATCAGGCAGAGAACTCTTTAGAATGCTGACAACACTGTCACCTCCAGCAAGCAGAGCCTCCACATTTCTGTTAACTCCTTCAAACCTAAGGATAAGATCCAGGCACACAGCCACAGAATCTATTGTGGTAATGTCCTCATAACTCTCAGCAGTCCTTGTAATGGACATGATCTGGTTGGACTTAAGGAGATTTCCCTTGTACCATACATAATCATTATCATCTCCCACAACCACTCCGGGAGCATTCCAGGCAAGGCTCACAGCGTCAGCAGGATCTGTGTAGATTCCCTCGATTCCCGTAAGGCCGTAAACATAATAGAATGGCTTTTCTTTTACATCCCTCTCAATCTCAGGCTTCACATTCCTGCTGCCCTCAAACAGAGTCTGATTAGGCGTCAGCACACGAAGCTGCTTGGACTTGATGTCATTCTTGGTGGTTATCTGAACAATCTTTTCAAATACATCTATGGAAACCACGGAAAGCGTGTTGCTTCCTGTCTCTTCCTTCAAAGTGCTCATGATCTGGTCATCATAGGTTGAGATGTAGGAAGTTCCCTCCTCATCCTTCATAAGCCTTGAGAGCTTGATCTGATTTTCTGCTATTGTAACCCCGGTAACATAGATTCCATCAGGGTGATAGTTCTCTAAAACGTTCCCCTCCTGATCCTCGATCTTCAGGTTGTACATAGGATAAATTGGATTACCCATGGTGTCTTCGCCTATATCAGAGCCATGGCAAAGTCCATACACCAGATCCTCTCCCATGAATCCAAGAAGGATAATGTAATCCCCGGTCTGCGCCTCAATAGTGGACTCTGACCTGGTATTAAGGTTCATGAGACTGATGCTCTTTAGATCTTTCTGCCATGCAATGGTACTCTCTGATTCAGAGATCGCGTACTGTCCTGCTCCAATGCTATCCACAACTGAGCTTGCAGTTCTCTCCACCAGATCAATGGCATAGATATCCTGATCCAGCATAGCGTAAAAGACATCTGAACTGCTCACATAAGCTATTGAACCAACATAGTTGCACAATATCTGGGCAGACTGGGTGCTCTCCACAAAAGCCTGCTCCTCCACTGCATTAATGGCAGTGTTGTAATCATAAACAGCAATGCCCACTTCACCCTCATGGCTTCCACGGTTCATGTAGCCTGCCACAGCAAACTTCACATTTCCCGCCTCGTCCACCTTAAGGATCTTGATGGAGTGGTCATCCCATCTTGTTCTGGCATCGTCATTGTCCGTATCATAGAATCCAAAAAGATACGCCAGCTTATTCTCTGAGTTATTGAACATATAAAGCCTGTTCTCACTGACAAAGGCAAAGGCTGATCCGCCGCTGCTCTCTACCAGCTGAAGCTCAGGATCTGAGATGTTAAGTCCGATGGTGTTTGTTCCGACAGCATATGAAGAGGAATCAAAGATATAGTTCATGGTCCTCTCGTAATTCAAAAGGTATATCCTGTCCGAGGTGTACCTTACTCTGAAGGCCTCAGTAACATTGTAATTCCTGCTGACTGTACCATCCTTCACAGTTACCCTGTACTTAAGCTCATAGCTTCCTGTCTGGGAATGAAGGTCTGTTACAAAAACCTCCGGATCAGTGTGCTTGGTCACGTTAAGATCGCCCCAGGTTACCTGACTGAAGCTGCTGTGGATGTTA
>CAMVRW010000367.1 GCA_947169985.1 uncultured Butyrivibrio sp.
TAGAGGCAAAGCTCTTTGAATACAAAAGATCTATCGGTAGCTCTTTTCCAAAAAGAAGCTGATCCAGGGTGTCTGCAAAAACTTTCCTGTTAATGGATACTCCAATATTGGCATAGGATGAATTACAGGACTCGGCAAAAGACTTTACAAAATCCTCCGAGCCATGGGTCTCGCCGTGGAAACAGGAAATTGTCTCGCCGTCTATGGTGATCCTTCCCGAACAGGTGAACCTGTAATTGTTGTAATCCTTAGGATGTTCCTTGATATATGCCAGTGAGGTAATGATCTTAAAGGTGGATCCCGGAGGGTATAATCCCTGAGTTGCTCTGTTAAGAAGCTTTGCATCAGGAGATTTGTCTGCCAGAAGACTCTCCCACTCCGCCTTAATGGTTGATGGCTCAAAATCAGGCTTTGACACCATTGCCAGTATTTCACCGGTCTTCGGATTAGTTACAACAATTGCACCCTTTCTGGCAGAAAGCGCATTGTAAGCCACTTCCTGAAGATTCACATCCAAAGTGGTAATGCAGTTATCTCCCGGATACTTCTCACCCTTTGTATCAAGAGCCACCTTATCTGACAGATCAATACTGGTGTTGATAAGGTAATAGTTGGCAAGGGACTCAATTCCCGCCTTTCCATTGGTGGAATATCCCACCACATGAGCAAACTCTTTTCCGTAGGGGTAAACTCTTGTTTCTTTCCCTGTATCGTCAACTTCCGAGTAGGCCAGCACATCTCCATCCCTTGAAAGGATCTTTCCTCTGGAGTTCTGCTTCAGAAGGATCTGCTGTCTGGTATTGTAGCTGTTATCCATAAGAACCTGTCTGTTTGCGTAGGAGTAATAGCTGATGTAGATCAGCATTGCAAGGAAAATGGTCCCATAAAAACAGGACAGAACAATAATCGGATATGAACGTATCTTTTTCTTAGGTTTCTTTGGTTTTCTATCTTCCATATCTATCTTCTCTTGGCTCTGTCATAATCGCTGTACTGCACTGTATTCGCTGTCTGAGCCTTTTGCTGCATTTTCTTCTTTCGGCGCTCCAGAGCTTCCATCCTCTCTTCGGTCCTAACCATGCATATTCCTTCCACTATCATCATCATGACAATGGTAACCAGCACCGAAGTTCCGCCATAACTCACCAGAGGCAGTGTGACACCGGTAAGCGGAATGAACTTGGAGCCTCCACCGATTGTAAGGAAGGTCTGGAAAATGTATGCGATACCCACTCCGCACACCAGAAGCCTGTAGTATTTATCCCTGATAAAGTATCCCTCATGCATGATCATAAGGAAGGTGCTGACGCAGATAAGCGACATGAGCACAGCAAATATAACTCCCATCTCCTCTGCGATGGCTGAAAAGATGAAATCCTGCTCAACATAAGGAATGGATGTGGGGGATCCGCCGTAAAGTCCCAGGCCAAACCATCCGCCGGAACTGATTCCAAACAGTGACTGGGACAGCTGATAGCCCGACTTGTCAATATCCGTAAAGGGATCAAGCCACGCCTTAACTCTCACCTGAATATGGGAAAAGAGCTTGTAGGCGATCATGCTGGCTATTGCCGCAAAGGCCAGACCTGCAACAAGGTATCCGATGTTTTCTGTGGAAATGTAGATGAGGGCCAGGTAAATCACGAAAAAGATAAGCGCACTTCCAAGATCCTTCGAAAGAACCAAAATTATAACGTGTCCCGCCGCCACCAGGGAAGCAAGAAGGAGCTGCCATAGCTCTTTTGCCTCAGTCAGAGCCCCTGCCATGAAGAACAGGAACAATATCTTGACCGCTTCCGATGGCTGGAAGGTTATGCCTGCCAGGGTAAAAGAGATCTTGGAGCCATTGGTGGCTGCCCCATACAAAAGCACCGCTCCGATGGCAACAACGCCAATCGCAGCGTAGATCCAGGTGAATTTCTTGAGAATTTCGAATCTGAAGATGATCTCCGGCACGAAAAATCCAATGATAAAGGATGCAGTCACAATGAAGAACTGCTTAACTGCCTTGTCATAGGACAGCCTTGTGAGAATGATCATGCTGATAACCAGGAGCATGCAGGCGTTATTGATGATAAGCCTGTTGCCCTCCGGATAGATCACGTAAAACAGCATCAAGACCGAGGCGAAAATGATTATCTGAAATGCGAAAAAGAACAGATAAACCGGCTTTCCGGTCCTGGCGATTATCTGGATGAAGCATGAGATCTGCACTGCGAACATGCAGATTATCTGTCTGATGTAGATGCCCTTTCTCTTCTTTTCTGTCTTGAACCTGAAGGTCATGAAAGCCTCCACAGTGTACAGCAGCATGAAAAGAGCTATCACATATTTTGATATCTCGGTTACATATAATTCCATCTTGTGTTACTCAACGCCGCGGCTAAAATGTCCCGCAGTAAAAGCTTCTTTCTTAAAAATGTCTTCCGGCTCAGCGCCGTTTAATCTATCTATGTAGTATTGAAGGACTTCTGCTGTCCGCTTTCCGGACTCCACAGTGAAGTCTAGCCTCAGGTTATCAATTGTTTCAGTTAAAAGAACTTTATCCAGCCTCTTATGTAATGAAGTAGGATGTGCGTTCCAGATCAC
>CAMVRW010000368.1 GCA_947169985.1 uncultured Butyrivibrio sp.
ACAAGCAATAAGAAAGCTGTGATGGATGCCAAAAAGATCGCAAGAGCCATGGCCATGACAGATGTGTAGTACAGAAAAGCTTTATCTGCCCTTCGCGCTCAGATTAAGATCATCGAGAACAATTTAAGGGAAAAGCATTACACCTTTGACCTGATCCTGAGAACTGCGGTAAAGAACAGACTCAAACAGTCTGACATGCCTGAAAAACTCTACATCATTTCCGATATGGAATTTGACTGGTGCGCAGGCAATGCAGATAGCACCAATTTTGAGTATGCCAGGGCAGAATTTGAGAAACACGGCTACAAGCTTCCGCAGATCATATTCTGGAACGTTAACAGCAGAAACTGCCAACAGCCTGTCAAAATGAACGACAGAGGCGTAGCGCTGGTTTCCGGCTGCAACCCACAGATTTTTTCCATGTTAAAAGAGGGAAACATGGAACCATACAAATTCATGATGAGCGTCCTTTCTTCTGAGCGTTATGAAAGGATTGCTGCATAGTATAGATGAAAGGACATAATTATGAACGCAATTGAGATAAAAGGAAAAGTAAACACAGCACTCTGCTATGCAACAATAGTGGACAAGGCAGTTCCCAACGTGGTTGGCGTGGACATTGGCTGCGGAATGTACACAGTAAATCTGGGAAAACAGAAGATTGACCTGGAGAAATTCGATATGACGGCTTTCACCATTCCTTCAGGCAGAGATTTTATTAGAGAAGACAGGTCTTACAGCCGGTGAGTCTTTTCACACTGTTCATAACTATATAGACACTGATGAGATGATCCTGCGAAAAGGCTCTATTGCAGCCCATGAAGGGCATTTACACATCATCTGTCTGCGAGGCCACCATCGATGAGGCTCCCATGGCCTACAAGTCACTGGAGGATATCATTGATGTTATCCGCGAGTCAGTGGAGATCATCGATGTTATGAAGCCAATTTACAATTTCAAAGCTGCAAAATAAATTTTTTTAAAAAATTTTTGCCACGGTAAATTTGTTCTTCGTATAAACAATTGTGTGAAACAAAAATACAATTTTTTATGAGGATTATGAGAAAGAATTCAATGACAAAAATCGTAGCACTTTTTGGAACAGCAGTACTTATGATGGGAAGCCTTGCCGGATGCGGACAGGTTGCACAGAACAGCGAAATAGCAGAAGCTCACGACGTCACAATCATGGAAGAGATTCCTGCCAAGGCTGCTGAAGCTAGTGAGGCTCCATTCTTTACAAAGGGTGTATATGTTAATTACGCAGAGGGTGCTGTAACAAGAGATTACTTCTACGTTTTCTATGATGAGGGCGCCGGATATACAGAGGATGGTAACAATGGAACAGGCTTACCATTCTGCTGCACACAGGAGAACGGCCAGATCACATTTTCATACGGCGGAAACGGTGAATCATCAGATGTTTTCACTGTAGAATCCATTGAAAACGGCATTATGAAGGGCCAATTCAAGGATACAGTAACAATGTACTTCGAGCCTGTATTTGATGCAGATCCTGATAACTTTGACGCAGTTGCTTTTGTTGATAAGAGTGGAAGAGTAGACTACAGACAGTACAACGATCCCAACGGCTGGTCAGTAACCTATAACGCAGCCTGCATGGAAGTTACACAGCAGGATAACATGGTATTCTTCGTATATACCGGCGAGTGCGGTGGTTCAAATGTAATTACAGCAACCTATGACGTAAGCTGCAAGGCCAAGGAAGCTGTTGACAATATCGTTAAGGGCTGGGGCAATGACATTGTAACCCAGATGGATACTGTATTCCCCGGCACAGAGGATGTTCCTGAATACTTTGCAATGCTTCCTCCCGCAGATGAGGGTTCAGGCTTATATGAGACTGTTATTGCCAGAGATTACATGGATGGCTGCCTTATCTTCGAGTGCCTCGGCCACAACTGCGGTGATGATGAAATTGATATGGCTGTAAGCGACAATCTCGCCCTGGTAATTGATTCCATTACATTTAACAACTAAAAATACTCATAATAATGAAGTCCACGGTTCGTGCCGTGGACTTTTTCGTGCGTTTTTCGAGACATATTCCCTTAAAGTACGACTACAAGGACTTCAACCTTCTTCTATTTTAAGCACCTCTTTGTCAAATCCCAGATCTGCAAAACTACTTGGGAAGTGTCCGCAGCTTTTCCAAACCAGGATCAGGTTAAAGAGCAGCAGGAGTATCTCAGCTATTGGCTGCGCAATCCAGATGCCGTCAACGCCAATGGCGTATCCGAGGGCAACCATAAAAAATGCATAGAGCATTACCTCCAGCAGATAGTTGAGATGGGCATATTTTAGTAGCCCGATAGTCTCGTACAAACTGCTGAACATACTTGTTAACAGGTAAAAGATAAAGTTGAAAGCGTAAATTATCAGGATTTTCAGGGCAATATAGAAAACCTCCTGACTTTCACCCTCTTCAATGAATAAGTTCAAAATAGGCCACGCTGTGACCATAAAGATAATTCCGCCACCTATAGCGATTTTTAAGACGCTTTTCGCAACAGTACTGATGTAAGTGCGATATTTTTCCCTATCCCGGCTTCCATA
>CAMVRW010000369.1 GCA_947169985.1 uncultured Butyrivibrio sp.
CGTGAAGTTCTCGATTTTACGATTATCTGAGTTGCCATCATCACGTATAACCAATCATACTCTTCATCTACTCTCGCAAGACGTGTTTCCGCTTCAATTCTCACATATCTTCCCGGTTTAAGATTAATCTTTTTGTCTTTTTCAGCTTTTTCAGCCACCATGAAAGGGCCTCCGGTCTGGCGCTTTACAATAATAAGCAAATAACTGATTCCATCCATATCATTTGCTACTACTTCAAACGCAACATTGGGATATAAAAAAGAGCGCAATGAATTGATGGTATTCTTGCATTTTTCCAGTCGTCCTTCAGGAACTCCCTTAATCGGAAGAACCGGAACCGCTTTCTGTTCTTCGTTATTTTCCTCTTCGACACCAATAAAAATATATTGAATATCATTGTTGTAATAGTTATTTCCGTATGCGCAGATGGTTTTTAATATTTTATCCAGCTGTTGCTCTGATGCCTTGTATTCTATATACGAGCATTCTGCTGTTTTGTTCTTAAGTATTTCATTTGCCTGTTTTTTTATCTGTCTATAATCCATAGTTTTGTCCTCCGAATCCAAAGAAATTGTATCTCAAGCCAAAGTTTTTGTCAATCAATCCAAAGAAAAAAGCGCTCTGCATTATGCAAAGTGCTTTCATCATTCATCGGGTAGTTCACCTTCAAAGGTGTAAATTGGGTGCAAATTGTTTCCTCTGCATTAGGTATTTTTTATTATTGATCCTAAACTCTCCAGTAATTACACTCGATATTTTTTAACAACTTTTTGCCCCTTGATAACCGCATAAACACGCACTTTCAGCGATGGCGTGATTTGACTTCTTCTCCACTTTCGAGTATAATTACACTCGGAGGTGAAAAAGAGTGTACGCTGGTAAAACTTCATCGGTTCCTATACCCAATGTCGGTCATGTCCACATTAATTCCAAGGGCTACGTCTATTGGGAGGACGATGGCAAATGGGACAATGAGCGCAAGAGAACTGTCGATGGCAGAAAATCCATAGGCAAAGTCGACCCGGATAGCAAAGGTCATATGTTCCCCAATAAGGAATATTTCCTGATCTTCGATGATACAAATCCCGCGACTGGCATGGCTCCAGAGCTCACAGAGCCGCCTGCTCTGTCAAAGACCCTCAACTATGGGGCTTACATCGCATTAAGGACATCCGCAGAAAAGATAGGATGTATCGATGCCCTGCAGAAGACATTCCCTGACATATGGGACAGGATATTCGCTGCTGCACTCCATAGTATAATTGCAGAGAATTCTGTCGCCCAGGACGTATCCTATTGGTGCTTCCATAACTACTGCGGTCTTCCGGCGCCGTTATCTTCGAGTGAGATGAGCCGGCTGTATGAAGCGATCGTAAAAGCTCCGGAGAGCATCCCTGACTTCATATACCGCTTCAAGGAAAGCTATCACCAGCAGTTCCCTGAATCCGACGAGACTGTCGTAGGCTTCGATTCCACGAACCAGAATACCTTCTCTGAGAACATCGGGCTTGCTGAATACGGGCACCCTAAAGTGAGAGAGGGGCTTCCTGACATAAACACAGGACTCTTTGTGGATGAGAATACAGGGATCCCCCTATATTACGAGCATTTTTTCGGATCGCTGCTCGACAAGACACAGGCGCCGTTCACACTTGAAAAAGTCGAGGATCTTGGCTTCAGGAAGCTCTTCCTGATGATGGACCGCGGATACTTCTCCCAGAAGACGCTGGAGGCTGCCGATGAGTTTGGCTTCGGCATCATGTGCCCGGGCGGTCTCAACTTTGTCAAGGATCTTCTCAAAGAGTATTCAGAGAAGATCAAAGACAAGGAGAGGTACTACATTCCAGACGAAGACATATATGGCATTCGTGTCAGCAATGTCTCTGCCTGCGGCAACAATTATGACTGCTTCGTATACTATGATTCCAGGAGAGCCGAAGACGAAAGGGCTACGATACATACAAAACTCGAGGTCATGAAAAAGAATGCCTACAGCCGCAAGCGATACTCGCAGAAACTCCACGACATCTTCGCTCCATGGTTTGAAATAAGCCCTTGCGAGAAGGATCCGGAGACCGGACGATCGTTCATCGTAAAGGAGAACAGCAGGTACATCCAGAAATGCCTGGATCGGGCAGGTTTCTTCGTCATCCTGTCAAATATGCATATCGATGCACACAGGATGATAAGGATAGCAAGGCTCCGTGACAGCAACGAGAAGGCGTTCAAACGGATAAAATCCAACTTCGATCTGTCAAAGACTTATTCGCACAATATACGGACATACGAAGGCAAGATGTTCATAGCGTTTGTGGCTCTCATAATAGTCGAGGCCTATAGATGGTATATAAGACCGGAATTAAAAGCTATCACCTCCACAACAACGGCAACGACCATCGGAGAGCTTAATAAATATCAGATACAGCTGAAACGCGACGGTTCCTGGATGCCGATGTATGCGTTTACCAAAAAGCAGAGACAGCTATTTTCTCACCTTCAACTGACGGAGGCAAAGGTCAGAAAAGAAATCGACCAACTTCGTCTCCGAGTGTAAAAAGTGGAGAGTTTAGG
>CAMVRW010000370.1 GCA_947169985.1 uncultured Butyrivibrio sp.
GACCTCTAAAATAAAGGATTTAGATAAAAAAAGAGGTGTGTCTTTTGACACTACCAAAATTACTATAAAGGTTTAGATATGAAAAAGGTAAATATCGGTGGTCAGGCAGTGCTTGAGGGTGTTATGATGAAGGGCCCGAAGTCTTATGCGCTGGCTGTCAGAAAACCGGATAATGAGATAGAGGTAAAGGTCACTGAATATCAGTCCATAGGCGAAAAGCATAAAGCACTGAATATTCCTCTGGTGAGAGGCGTGGTGAACTTTATAGAGTCTCTATATATTGGAATGAAAACTCTGATGGATTCCTCGGAATACTTTGTGGATGAGGAAGAGCCGGAGAGTGGAAAAGATAAAAAAGACGGGAAGACCGAAATAACAGAAAAAGCTGAGAAGAGCGTAACGGTTGAGAACATAGATAATAGTGAAAAGACTGAAAAGACTGAAAAGACAGAAAACGCTGAAAAGTCTGAAAAAGAAAAGGACAGCAACACCGCTTACCTGATCGGAACACTAGTATTCTCGCTTGTGATCGCCATAGGAATATTTATGCTCCTGCCCGCATTTATCACGAACCTTCTTTATAAGGTTACGGACAGCAATCTGCTGGTCAACCTGGCAGAGGGTATACTGAGACTTCTGATCTTCCTTGGCTATGTTCTGGCAATCTCTCAGATGGAAGACATTAAGCGTACATTTATGTATCATGGTGCAGAACATAAGACCATCAACTGTATGGAGGCCGGAAAGGATCTCACGGTTGAGAATGTGAGACAGGCGACAAGATTTCACAAGAGATGTGGAACCAGCTTTATCTTTATCGTAATGTTCATCAGTATATTTGTATTTATGTTTGTAAATACCAATGTACTCTGGATCCGTCTTGTCTCCAGAATTCTGCTGATCCCCGTGATCGCAGGTATTTCCTATGAATTTATAAGATATGCAGGAAGACATGAAAATGTCTGTTCCAATATATTCAGTGCTCCTGGTCTCTGGGTTCAGAGGCTGACTACCAAGGAGCCTGATGATAGTATGATTGAGGTTGCCATTAAATCCGTGGAGGGCGTGATTGACTGGCATGAATATGTGGAGTGTGTGAGAAGTAACAGCTTTGAGGGTTAAAGTATGAGCGACAATTTTTCTGAGAAGACAATCGGCTATCAACTTAATAAGGGTGCACAGATGCTGGAAACCGCCGGCATCGATAATGCCAGGGCAGAGGTGAGATTTCTTCTTTCTGAGGTTACGAACCTTACACCGGTTGTTCTCTATGCGATGCTTTCAAATGAGCTCGATGATGTAACAATCATGCGTTACAAGAGACTGCTCAAGAAGCGAGCAACGCATTATCCGCTGCAATATATCATAGGCAAGACCTATTTTATGGATATGAAATTCATCTGCAGAGAGAAGGTCCTGATCCCCAGAAATGATACGGAAAATGTTGTCACCTGCGCTCTTGATAATTCACCGGAGAAGAATATCTCGGTGCTTGATATGTGTACTGGTTCAGGCTGTATCGGAATTGCTTATTATGTATGGAGACGTAAGGACGGCTTTGATGATGATGTGGTCCTGGCTGATATTTCCGAAGATGCACTGGAGCTTGCCAAGGAAAATGCTATCCAGAACAGAGCACGTGTAAGTATACTTCATAGTAATCTCTTTAATTCGCTGAAGGATGAAAATGGCAAGGCTACCAGAAAGTTTGATATGATACTCTGCAATCCGCCTTATATTAAGAGTGCAGATATTAATTATCTGATGAAGGATGTCAGGGATTATGAACCAAGACTTGCGCTTGATGGACAACGTGACGGACTTGCATTTTACAGGGCTGTAGCTGCGGAAGCACCTAAGTTTCTGAAACGCGGCGGAATGCTTATCTTCGAGATTGGTTATGATCAATATATGGATGTTGCGAAGCTGATGAAGGATAATGGTTTTAAATCAGTAAAGAAGCTTCGTGATATGAGCGATCTGGACAGAGTGGTGTATGGACATTTGTAGCAGGTGGAGCAACCACCAGACTGCGGTGATAGAATAGTGAATTAGATTACATTTTATATAGATATAAGAGAGGAAAGAGAAATGTTCGACAAGTTAGAAGAATTAGAGAAAAAGCTTGCCCAGCTTCAGGAGGAGCTTATGAGCCCCGACGTTGTAAACGACCAGAACCGTTTCAAGCGTCTTATGAAGGAACAGAGTGATATAACTCCTATAGTTGAGAAATATCAGGAGTATAAGAAGGCAAAGCAGGATGAAGAGGACAGCCTTATGATCCTCGACGAGGAGTCGGATGAGGAGATGAGAGAGATGGCCAAGGAGGAGCTCTCTGAGGCTAAGAAGGCGATTGAGAGATGTGAGCAGGAGCTCAAGATCCTTCTTCTTCCCAAGGATGCAAATGATGACAAGAACGTTGTTGTCGAGATCCGTGCAGGTGTTGGTGGAGAAGAGGCTGCGCTTTTTGCGTATGAGATATATCGTATGTATCAGCATTATGCAGAGAAGAAGCGCTGGCAGACAGAGCTTATCTCTATAGACGATACAGGAATTGGTGGTATCAAGG
>CAMVRW010000371.1 GCA_947169985.1 uncultured Butyrivibrio sp.
ATGCTTATAAGGGAAAAGAGCTAAAGACCAACAATACAAACTTTGCTCTTCTTGTGTCAAAGAACTTTACTAAGCCTTTCAAGACACCTATCGAGTACGGTAAAAAGATTGCTGAGCTTTCAAACATGCTCTGCGGTGGAAAGATCCTTGTCCAGACCTACGGCGATTTCAAGCGCGGTAGAAGAACAACAGAAGAGAGACTTTGCAGGAATAACCTGATCCCAACCCTTAAGGATGCAGTACCTGGTGATCTTTCACTGGTATTCCCTCACAGGATCATGGTTGACCTTGACGAGATGATCCAGGCCCTTGATAAGGTCACTCCGGGACTCGCTTCTGATGAGACTCTTCTTTACGGTGTTGAGGTTAAATTCTACTCCAACAGAGTCATAGTAAATAAGGACTTCGAGACCAGCATCAAAGGACTTCGTGCTATCGGAGACGGTGCAGGTATCACAAGAGGTCTTCAGCAGGCAAGTGCCAACGGCCTTTCCGTAGCACGCAGCATTATCAAGACACTGGAGGCCTGATGAGGCGGAGATTTCTGGCCTGGCTTCTTATATGTCTTTTCCTCACAGGATGTGGTATGGAGAGCCTTGACCGTAAGGTGGTATTCACCACGGGATTTTCTGACGACGAGGTCTTCAGGATAGAGGACTCCACCTGCTCCCTTTCAGAGGCCATGTTCTACCTGGTCAACACCCAGAAGGGCTATGAGAAGACCTTCGGAAAAGAAATCTGGGCAGCGACTACAGATGATGGAACCGTGGAGGACAGGCTAAAGAATTCAGTTCTTGCCAAGGTGGCTCAGATCAAAGCTATGAATCTTCTGGCTGCTGAGAATGGCATAGAGCTGGATGAAAAAGAGACTTCAAAGGCACTGCAGGATGCACAGGACTATTACGCTACTCTTTCCGAAGAAGATATAAAAGAAATGAGTGGCATAACCCTGGAGGATATGGAAAACATCTACAGGGAACAGGCCATAGCTGATAAACTCTACGATTACATCATAAGGGATATCAATCCTGAGATAAGTGATGACGAAGCAAGGACTATTACTGTTGAGCAGATACTCATAAAAACCTACACCCTGGATGAGAGCGGTGCAAAGGTTCCTTATTCTTCAAGGGAAAAGGACAACGCCTTCATGCGCAGTCGTGAGATCCTTAAAAAGATACTCAACGAAGAGAGCAGCTTTGAGGAACTTATGGCCCAGTACAATGAGGCAGATGAAGGAACCATCTCTTTTGGTAAGGGAGACATGGAAAGTGAGTACGACATAGCAGCCTTTAATCTGGGCACTGAACAGGTCAGCGGAATCGTTGAGACCAGCGAGGGATATGTTATCATCAAATGTATCTCCACCTTCAACAGGGAAGAGACTGAAGCCAATAAGGTCAAGATTGTTGAGGAACGGAAGAGAGAGGTTTTTGGAGCTCAATATGATGCCTTTGTGGCAACATTGACAAAAGAATTGAATGAAAAGCTTTGGGATAGTATAACATTGCTGGATAATTAGCACTTGTGTAAAAACAAGTGCTTTTATTTTTGTGCAAAATCCACAACAAATGGAAACAAAATGTAAATAATCTGTTAAAGAAGTAAAAAATATGCTACTCAAAGTCAAATATGTCCATTCTAAATGAAAAACCGATTAGATATATTTAAATTGTGATCAGCTTTTACATCACATCAAAGGGGCGAGGGTATGAAAAACTTATTTAATAAATGGGTTTTAGGAATAAGCATTGTATTGACTGTGTCAATCCTTACAGGATGTGGAAGTAAAACTGAGCATTGGGCTTATATTCATGAGCCTACAGAGGAGATCATAGCTCTTTCCGATAATGGTAAGGCTACTTACAAGGGGAGTAAGTACACTTATACCAAGGATGATACCTATATCACCCTTAAGGATAAGAGCGGTGGTGAGGAAAGTCTCCGCTATGAGATGAACGGAGATCAGATGACCCTGTATGAAAAATCCACTTACACCCGCCTGGGGAAGGCGGAGGGGGACGGAATCGTCGGCGTGTGGACTCAGGACAACGGATGGTCCTACCAGTTCACCGAAGACGGTCACTTTTCTGAAGAAGATATCTTTTTTGGTCGCTACACGGTAGATGAGGCAAATTCATGCATCAGACTTATGTACGATGACCCTATCGAGGATGCATTTCTGTATTACACCTTAGCTGGTGATAGTCTTACGGTTGCTTACCCATGGCCTATGGTCAGGGTAGAAAAATAAGTTTCCACAAAAAAGGAGAGGTGTGTTATGAAAATGAAACGAATTGCGTCAACATTGTTGGCGGGTGTCATGACTTTGTCACTCGTCGCTTGTGGCAGCACAGCGCCAGAGCCTGCGGCTCCTGCAGCTGATACTACTGCTACAGAGACTGCTGCTCCAGCAGCTGAGCCGGCTAAGACCGAAGAGGCTACAGCCGTAGAAGCTACTGATTCTGCAGAGCCTATTTCACTTAATATGTGGTGTATCGCTACTGAGAGTGATTCAAACCGTCATTCTTATGAAGCAGCTATCGCTGATATGCAGGCTGC
>CAMVRW010000372.1 GCA_947169985.1 uncultured Butyrivibrio sp.
ACCGACAAAAAGAAGAAAAAAAAGATAGTTGGAAGCACAATAGGTGCTTTTATCATCTACGCAATGATCATGATCTACAGCATGATGATGTGTCTGGGATATGGCTTTGTTGGGATGATAGATTCTGCCCCTGTGATGTGCGCTCTTATTGTAAGTGGAATTGCTTTTTTCTTTACCCTTTTTAAGACTAACGGATATCTGTTTAATTTCAAGGAATACGACATGCTCATGTCTCTGCCCTTTGAGAGCAGCTCTGTGGCAGGGTGCAAGTTCCTGTACATGTACATAAAGAGCCTTCCGTGGTACTTATCAATTTCGCTGGCCATGATGATCGGATACATGATCTTTGCCGGAGCATCATTTTTGGTCTTTGTGATTTGGTTGGTTCTATCCTTTGTATTGCCAATAATACCGATGCTCTGCGCTTCGTTTATCGGATTCCTGATTGCAAGGATCAGCGCAGGCTTTAGGAAGAACAATGTTATCCAGACCGTACTCACATTTATTTTTGTGATATTCTGCTTCTCGCTGAGATATATCATTGATGCGGTTTTTAGGGAAGATCAGGTTCAGGCAACTCTGGAAAAGACCTCTGAGTTAACTGAAAAGGCAGGAAAGATCTATTTTCCGGCCGGATGGTTTTCAAGGGCCATTACAAATGGAAATGTGCTTATGGCTCTTTTGCTGATTGTTGTAAGCGTGGCTTTGTTTGCAGGACTGTTCTACCTTGTTGGCAGATCCTACAGGAATATCAATTCAGCTCTTAAGTCCCATGCTGCAGCCAGGAAATATAAGATGACAGGGCAGAAGAAGAGAAGCGTAGTTAAATCCATTGCCTTTAAGGAATTCAGAAGGTTTTTGGGTTCAACAAATTATACTGTAAACGGTGGCATGGGAGTGATTTTGGCGCTTTTACTTGGAGTAGTTACTCTGATAATTGGCTTTGATAAGCTGGTGGCTATAATTACCCAGAATGCACCCTTTGATCCGGCCATACTTCGTCCCGCGATTCCTTTTATCGTGTACTTCCTGATAGGAATGATGGCTACCACAGCCTGTTCCCCATCTCTGGAGGGAAAGAACTACTGGATAGTACAGAGTTTGCCTATTGAAAAGAAGACACTTTATCAGGGCAAGATGCTCTTTAACATGTACCTGACAGTTCCTTTCATGGCGTTTTCCACACTTTGTTTTTGCATTTCAGCTAAGGTTTCTGTGCTGGATACGATCCTTTATCTTCTCATGGGATTTATCCTCTGCTGCTTCTCAACAGCCTGGGGCTGTGCCTGCGGAATCAAGCATATGCGCCTCGACTGGGAGAATGAAGTAGAGGTCATCAAGCAGGGGGCAGCAGTAGCAATCTACATGCTTCCCAACATGTTCGTTGTCATGGGATTAGCTGTACTGGTTGTTTTCCTGGGAACCTTCATGAATCACAGATTACTGACTATCATCTTTACACTGATAGCAGCCGTTCTGGCAGCACTGAGCTATTTCAGAACCCTTGCTTTGGCAGAGAAAACAAGATGATAGATTAAATTGCTATCCTCCATGAGCACCGGTCCTTGTTATAATACAGCCTTACTGTCCTGTACAGATCCAGGATTAGGACCCTGCACTCAAATACTGAGTCTTTGCTACAGACTGTTACACCATCAGGAGTCGTGTAACAGTCTTTTCTCATGATCTCACGATATCCCTTTATGGTGTACGCCTCATAGATTCCGTCTTCATTCATGATCCTAAAGCGCATGGGGATAACTTTTCCATCAGCTTTATGTTCGCATATCACATCTACTTTATCTATAATCCTACTCATAACATGCCCTTACCGGGTCCATTTTCATGAGCACCTCACCAAGGATTCAGCAAAACCTATGAGCTTTCTCTCAACAAGCTCGTAATCAAAAGCCTCTGTGCCAACATGGACCACCTTCCTGTAATCTCCTGCGTTTACCGCTCTGTCATCGATATAGACATCACAGCTTATCTTTCGGCTGTTGTTCCCATATTTTTCGGTGACTTCCGGCAAATTATCATTTATGGCATCAAATTCAAGACCATTTCCGCTGCACCAGTCTACAGCAGCATCCAGTGCATCTCCTGCACGGCAAGTCCAAAGTATCAGCTTGTCACCGGAATGTTTTCTGTCCTTAAGATACTCTATGAGATTATGATTAGCCGGACCAACTTCAGGCCATTCTCCAAAACTCAGTGTCCCATCAAAATCAACCGCAAAAACCATGCAAAAGCCCTCTCTTTCGCCTGAGTACTGCATCAAATACGCAAACAACTGTTCGATGTAATTATATTATAAGAACAATTGTTCGGCTTTGCAACCGCAAGATGTAGAATGTCAAGAACACTAGTTTGGCATATTTCGTATGTCCCAGGGCCGAAGCCATCTATTTGGAAATGTGCAGTTCTCGCACGAGGAGATGGAGTACAAATTGAAAAAACAGCCAAAGGCCGATTTCTCTGAATATCATGAAATGAGGCTTTTGGCTGTTTTTGAAATTTAGTAATCCACGACGCAGGAGCAAACAAG
>CAMVRW010000373.1 GCA_947169985.1 uncultured Butyrivibrio sp.
GTTTCCAGCTTGTTCTGAGGCTGAATCTTTTCAAGGCCGCTTACCTCTGGCTCAGGAAGAACAAGTCTGTTGATCTTGCCATTTGCATTGAGCGGAAGCTTATCCATCTTCATGAATACAGCCGGGATCATGTAAGTAGCAAGGGTCTTTTCCATGAATTCCTTAAGATCCTTTTCGTCTACTTTCATGCCCTTCTTTGGCTGATAGTACAGAACAAGCATATTGTTCTTAACAGCAGAAACTGCCATATCAATGCTGTCATATTTACATGCACAGGTCTCAACCTCGCCAAGCTCAATTCTGAAGCCGCGAAGCTTAACCATATGATCTATTCTGCCGTGATATTCAAGCTCCCCACTTGGGATATACCTTACAAGATCTCCGGTGCGGAATACTCTTGCCTTCTTACCTGCTATATCAAGAGTAGGAAATTTCTGCGCTGTAAGCTCTTCTCTATTCCAATAACCAAGACCAATCTGTGGTCCGGCAAGGCACAGCTCACCAATAGCTCCCATCGGAAGGAGATTTCCATAACTATCACATACATAGCATGAATGCCCATCATGAACATTACCAATAGGAATATTGGGGACACTTCCATCCTTTACAGTCAAATGTGTCACGAACATTGTACACTCTGTGGGGCCATAAATATTGATGAGTCTGGCCTTAGGAAGCTTTGTCGATGGCAGTTTTTCACCACCGATCATGAGATAGTCAAGCTTAATGTTCGGATAATGCCTGATGATCTCAAGACCAAGCTGGGTTGATACAAAAAATCCATTTATGTGATTCTTTGCAACATATGTATTAATACCTTCGAGATTCTTTCTAAGATCATCATCGAAGATATGCACTGTTGCGCCGATGGAAAGAGAGCCAATGTAATCAATAAGAGATCCATCAAATGAAAGTGGAGATAAAACGCCATAACTTCCGTCACGCTTTATTCCAATATCCTTTTCCATAAGTCTTACAAAGTATCTAAGACCTTCGTGGGTAAGTACAGCACCTTTAGGCTTTCCGGTAGATCCGGAAGTGTATAGAAGATAAGCCTTCTTATCTTTGTGACTTATGTTTATAGGTTTCTCATATGCATACTTCTTCTGAGCCTTCTGTACATCCTCAAGTGTGATAATGAGTTTTGCACCAGAATCCTCCATCATGTACCTAATTCTCTCTTCCGGATATGCAGAATCCATAGGCATTCCGGCAGCACCAGCACGTTGGATACCGATGAGGGCTGTAAGAACTTCTTTTACTCTATCGAACTTAACTCCTACGAAGTCGCCAGGCTTAAGGCCTTTTTCAATGCAGTATGCAGCTACTGCATTTGAATTCCTGTCAAGTTCTTCATAGGTCATGCTGCTGGAACTATCCACAACAGCTGTCTTGTCTGGATATTTAGCAGCCATCTTGATGAAAAGATCTACCCATGTGGTATCAGGTTCAAGCTTAACAGGCTTTCCAGATGACTGTTTAGCAATACTCTTTTCTTCTTTTTCAGTAATAAGGCGAACATCCTTAAGATACTTCTTTTCAACAAGTGTTGATGCACACTGACCAAGAGCCGCTGCAAGCTGCTCCATATCTTTAAGGCCATAGCGAGCCTTATCATATTCAATTTCAATCCTATATTTACTACTCTCAGGATATACAGTTATAACAATTGGGAACTTGGAGGTTCCAAGGGAAAGTGGAATCTGTGATACTCTCTTATTTCTACCACTTTCCAGGATTCCACCCTGGAAGGTAAACATTATTTCTGCCTTTATATCATGGGTGGAAACCATCTCTGTATAGGGATAAAGCTCACTTGAAAGGTTCTGCTTCATCTGGCCATAAATGCCCCTAATAAAGTCTTCTGTGAGTTCATTAGCATCAGCCTTAGCTTCCACTGCAACAGGCACAGTTCTTACATACATTCCGACACTATCAAGGAGCCTTGTATCTGCACTGCGTCCTCCGCTTGCCGTAACATAAACAAGCTTATTCCTTCTGACAAGTCTCTTAAGTGTCTCAGCTACTGCTGCCTGCATAAGTGCAGCCTCTGTAATATTCTTATCTCTGCAGTATTCTTCAATAGGCTTTTTACTGATAAGAACATCGGCATGGCCAATTCCCTTGCCATCCGGAACACAGGAATCTGGATAAACAGCAGCTTCGCCATCAGTAAGAAGCTCATCGAAGTACTGCTTATCCTCAAGAAAGCTCTCACTATCTCTATATTTTTGTTCATAGAGGGCAAAATCAAAAGCTGTGATTTCTTCTGGCTTAACCGCCTTTCCATCGTAGGCATCAAGTATGCCACGCATCAAAAGACCGTTTGAAAGGCCATCATAAATAATGTGATGAGCATCGATAAAGAGCCAGGTTCTGTCTTTATAAGAAACAATTTCTATCCTGTAGAGCCTGTCATTTAAAAGATCAAATGGCTTAACCTTTTTCTGGAAATAATCAGCGTCAGGTTCAGTTTTAACTGTAGTTAATTTAACCTCAGGTTCTGCTGATACAAATTTCTGCA
>CAMVRW010000374.1 GCA_947169985.1 uncultured Butyrivibrio sp.
AGTTCTTCCTGCTTCTCCGGGTAATTAATATACAGAACCCTAGGGCCTGCCTCTTTTATCTCTTCGATAAAATCCTCCACAAGGGATCTGCCAATTCCTTTCATACGGTGGGCAGGTGCAACAAAAATATAATCCAGCATCAGAGCATCTCCGACAGTATTGTAAAAGGCTACTCCTGCAGCCTCATCATCTGCGATCGCTCCAATACAGATCTCGTAGTCGGAAGGGTCAAGCCCATTCATCAGCGGCTCAAACGCCTCCTTGTTTTCCGCTCCTACAGCTGTAAGCTCATGCATTTTATCCACCGTCCTTTCTTTAGTTACTTCCTACATACTACAAAAAATCAGTAAACAGATGTGACCTGCGTCACTTCTTTATTCTCTACCTTAAAGCTCCAGATCTGATGATCCTTGAGCCTGTGTTCTGTAAGATAATATGTGTCGTCTACCTTAGAAAGATTGTAGGGAGTTCCTCCCCCCACAAAATACTCGGAATAAATATCTTCATATTGTCCCTCGGCCAGATCCTCCAGGGACTTGCATCTTAGAATAGTGGCATAATCCTGATTGCCTGTGATATCCGTAGATACAGTGATGTAAAACATGTCATCTATGGGCATTATCTGCACCATTCCGGCCATTTCGTCCGGTACGTCAATAGCTCTTTTAACAGCAAAGGTGTCTATGTCACAGACCAGTATCTGGGGCCTTGCTCCGGAAGGTGAAACTCCTGAAGCGAAATAAACCTCGTCACCTATTATGGTAAAAGACCTGACGTATATATCTGAGAGCTGCTCGATCTTCTTGATATCAGTCAGATAGACTGTGGAAGTGTCCGCCTGGCGCCTTAAACAGTACATCTCCCCCGTGCCTGAGCTCCAAACATAGAAAGTGTCTGAAATCTCATCATAGGCGCAGTAGTGGGGCCTGTTGCCAATGTCAAAAAGCACCTGGGTATTGATAAATACGCCATCCACCTTCTCATACACCAGGATCCTGTTAAGCTCTGTGTCATCTATAAGATAGACTGTTCCGTCGCTGGCTATGGTGTGAGGATAATAGGCCTTGTTGCACATGATATTCCACTGATCTATTGGGGTTCCCAGCTTATCTGTGAAAAGAACTCTGTTGTGATAACAGTCAACTATAAACCAGACGTCATCCACTCTGGTAATGTAGGTGGGTACACTTAAAAGTGAGTCATAGTTCTTTTCATAAACATAGTCCTGTACGGCCTTGCCTGGGTCCTCCCCCTCGGGAGTCAGTTCAGACATGCGGATATAATCCTTACCATCGTAGGGCGCTGCCTTTTTCGGTGCGCTGTCTCCGCATCCTGTAAGGATTGTCCCAAGAAGTAAAAGAGCTGCTAAAAGAATCGAAACTCTTCTTTTCATGATATCACTCGCCCTTATATTCTTCCTCCTGCTGAGCCAGCAGTTCCTCGTTGTCCACAAGGTCACCCTCAACCTTCTCAACATACATATGTCCATCAAGGTGATCAAGCTCGTGGCAGATAGCCCTTGCAAGAAGCTCCTCGCCCTCAATGATGTATTCGTTCATATCAAGGTCAAAGGCCTTTGCCTTAACGTAATTGGGTCTTGTTACAACCCCCGACTTGCCGGGAAGAGAAAGACATCCTTCATAGCCTGTCTGCTCTCCATCTGTCTCAAGGATAGTGGGATTGATCATGATAAGTGGCTGGTCTGCCTCAGGTGAAACATCGATGACCACGATCCTCTTAAGCACGCCAACCTGAGGAGCAGCCAGTCCCACGCCGTTTGCGTCATACATGGTATCCAGCATGTCCTCAACCAGTTCCCTGATCCTTGGTGTTATCTCTTTGACCTCCCTGCACTCCTTGCCAAGGACGTCGTCTCCATATTCTCGTATTGTACGTAATGCCATATTTCTTTTTCTCCATTTCTAAAACTACTTTTATAATATCATAAGTCAAAGGATGTATCAGTCAAAATCAAACTGTACAGTTATATTCCGAAGCTTTCCCATAGCTTCCAGATCCTTGATGTACTTCTCCAAAAGGTCCTTCAAGGTAACCAGCTTCTCATAGTCATCGAGCTTTGCATAAACCGCCATTCTGAAGATATCATTGATCTTGCTGATGGGAGCCATGGCAGGTCCGATAAATACAGCTCCCTGGACCTTTTGCTGTTCCATGAAGGCCCGGAGCCTTGATGCAAACTCCATACCTTCTGCTTCTTCCTTGGAAAAGAGCTGTATGCACATCATGTGGGATATAGGCGGATAGCGCAGAAGATCCCTGTAGGCTATCTCTTCCTGATAAAAAGAGATATAGTCCTGCCTGGAAGCAGCCACAATGCTGTAGTGCTCCGGCTGGTAGCTCTGAATAACAACGTTTCCCTTCTTCTCACCACGGCCGGCTCTTCCTGCTGCCTGGGTTATTAGCTGGAAGGTTCTCTCGCTGGCCCGGTAATCGCTGGCATAAAGAGACATGTCCGCAGCCAGTATTCCCACCAGGGTAACATCCGGGAAATCATGGCCCTT
>CAMVRW010000375.1 GCA_947169985.1 uncultured Butyrivibrio sp.
ACGTTGTTTACGCAAAATGGGATATCAATGGCCCAGTGGCTATCGGACGCGGTAGAAGGCAAGGTCTATGATGTCGGATTAGACCTTATTGATTAGTTCAATCTAAAAAGCACTGCTCAATGAGCGCTTCATATTCATCACGTAGTTCTTCAGGTATATCGTATTCATCGAGCGCTTCAGCTACTGACCAGTGCTCGTTGATCATTGAACGAAGAATGTTGCGGATAACACTAAGATCCAGTGCCTCAAGACATGCAACGTTAGCCATATTTTTTTCCTCCTCACAATACTTACAAAACACTTTTTAACTACAATATATTGTATTATAGAATTTATAATATACAAGTATTGACATTTCACTTCATGCCATTTTTGTACAATATGCACAGAAACCTAGGGGGACTTTCATGCATATAACTACAATTACTTTGATCATTTCCATACTGAGCCTTGTAATGAGCTTCTTTATGGTGGGGTTTTTACCGTCATTAGTGTCGTTTATTATGGGCATAGTTCTTTTTATCAAAGAAGAAGAGAAGTCCATTGAGGTGGTAAACATAATTGCCATTTCTATTGCAGGGCTTGCCCTTCCTATCGTTATGTATCTCAATACCTTTGGCTTTGGCCTTCCTGTAAAAGATGACATGCATGCCAGTTCATTCCAGCGGATCCTTTCCACCAATTATTCAAACTTTGGTATCCATATTTTTGACCCGAAGAGCGAAGAGATAAAGGAAACAGAACTTGCAGCTGAGGATTCTGGAAGTCTCCCGCAGCAGGATGAAGATCAGACCTATTTTGCGCAAAATGACACAAGGGTCGACGAAGATGTTAAGGAAGAAGACAAAAGTGACTCAAGTGTCACGGAAAATACAGGAATATTTGAGAGCTTGGACAGCATAGACCCCAGGGAGAAGAACAAGGGCGGGATCATTAGTATAGCTCCATCTGATGATGACATGCCTTCCTACGGAGGACTTCCTGTGGGAACCATTCTTGTTGCCAGGTACTTCAGAGAGGATGATCACAACTGCAACCCTGTTCTGGTGCTCCAGAATAAGACAGGGGATCTTTGCAGGTTTGAGTGCAGATTTATTGCAAGGGATGCTGAGGGCGAGGAACTGGCCATCTCAGATAAGACTGTGGAGGTTGTAAGGGACGGCTCTGTATTTGTCTTCGAGGGAAGATTTGATAAAAGAGATCTGGGCGGTAAAATACCGGATGCCTATGAGTTCCTCATAACCAAGAGGTCTCCCTATGAGAAGGACATGTCACATTATATTTCTGTATATACTGCTGTAGAGGGCAGCTCAGCCCTTCTGACTGCAGAAAATAAATCTGACAAGAAGGTTAAGGTAGATGCTTATGTTCTTTTCTTTGACGGAAAAGAGCTTGTGGACTGTATGTGGATGATTCCTCAAAATGTTGATGAGGTTTGTCTTGATCCCGGAAGCGCAGCAACCATCAAGGGCGATGCGTATTATAGATTTGACAGAGTTGAAACCTTCTATACCGCCTATGAGGCTGTTGGTGAGAATGGATAAAAATATGTGATATAATGATAGTGCTGCGCGTTGTTTGCTTCCGCGAAAGGAAATAGGGCATTGAATAAAGCCATAAAGATTGTTCTTATTATAGTGTTGGTACTGGTTATTTTGTTTTTTGCTTTTTCCCTTTTTATGGCTGGGTTTGTCATGACGGGACAGAGGCAGACACTGGATGAAGCCTTTGAATGGCAGTCTGAACACTATGATACTTCTTTTTATGAGGGGCTTTCAAAGACGGACTATACTATCCCGGGATATGAGGGATACGAGCTTCATGTAGAGCTATTAACTGATTCTAATGCTTCCGCAAAGAGCACAAAGTATATCATTCTTTCTCATGGTTATACTGATAACAGAATGGGTTCCCTTAAGTATGTTCCTATGTATATGGAACTGGGGTATAACTGTATCGTATATGATCTTCGCGGACATGGCCTTAATGATAAGACCTTTACCAGCTACGGGATTTTAGAGAGCCAGGATCTTTTATGTCTTATAGAGGATACGCTTGAAAGGTATCCTGATCTTACTTGTCTTGGACTTCATGGTGAATCCCTTGGGGCAGCCACAACTCTTACATGTCTTAAGGAAAAACCTGCTGTTAATTTTGTGGTTGCTGATTGCGGCTTTTCAGATATAGAAAATGTGCTGAAAAATGGGTATAAGAGCGTAGGAGTTCCGACATTCCTTTTTGAAATAGCAGATTTTGGCGCAGTTATGAGGTACCATTATTCCCTGAGGGATATGAGACCAATAGATTCTTTGGACGATAACACCATTCCTATATTATTCATGCATGGAGCAGAGGATTTTTTGATCGTTCCTAAGAATTCTGAGGATATGGCACAGAGGACAAAGGGGGTAAAAGAGATACATCTTATCCCAAAGGCTGGACATGCAGAATCTATTCTTACAGACCCGAAAGCATATCATAAGTATGTGGAGAGCTTCTTAAGCAGTCTGCAGG
>CAMVRW010000376.1 GCA_947169985.1 uncultured Butyrivibrio sp.
TTATTTATTCAGCAATAACCATAAATCATCTCAAATCCCTGGAGGAGGTACAAAAGAGCCAGATCGTTGAGTTAGAGGCCCAGAGCGGATCCCTGGAGGCATCCAACGATGAGCTGGAGAATCAGGTTCAGCAGCTCAAGGCAGCCCTTAACGTAAGGATTGAGGATGAACAGATTTCAGCTGAAGAGGCTGAGACACTGGCTATCCCTTCAGGATTCCCTCTTGCAGGAAACGCTTCAATGGCACCTGCGGTTGATGATCCAAACGAGACTACAGTTACTAAGCTTACGGATGAAAATAAAGATACTGCCACCGGAAATCCTATCCTTCTGCTGGAGTCTTCAGAAGGAAACAGCGTAATTGCAGCAGGATCCGGAACTGTACTTACAGTTACCACAGATGCTAAATTCGGCAACATGGTCTCAATTGACCACGGTAACGGCTACATTTCAATTTACAGGAATGCAGGAGATCCTCTTGTTACAGAAGGTTCTCAGATTGATAAAGGTGACATAATCTTTGTCATCAGCGACAAAAACACAACACTGGGATTCCAGATCCAGCAGGATGAACAGTACATTGATCCCGAAGATCTTATTGAGATCAATGGGTGATCACTCACAAACGGAGGTTACTAAATATGTTTGGAAGCAGAAAAGACAACTCTGTAGATCCCGCTCTTGAGCAGGTGGGAACCATTATTGGTCCGGGTGCCGTTCTTGATGGTCCTCTCACCACCAAGGATTCCACAAGGATCGACGGAACAGTCAAGGGAAATGTCACAATCAGTGGCGCTCTCATTGTAGGAGGCGAAGGAAAGATCATAGGTACTGTATCTGCTGTTAATGCCTACATTGCAGGAGAGGTTACAGGAAACATTTCCGCTCCAGCCGGTAAGGTTGAGATCAGTGACACAGGTAAGGTTATCGGCGATGTTACCTGTAAGGGCATCATCATCGATGAGAATGCCGTATTCCAGGGCAAGTGCGATATGGTAGGCGTTGAAAAGAGTTCTGCTGAGATTGCCAAGGAAAGAGCTGCATCTGATAAGGAAGGCAGTTCCGAAAACAAGGAAGGCGAATCCAAGGATAATGAGTCCAAGGATGGCGAGTCCAAGGAAAACACTGAAGAGAAAAAGTGATACCAAAAGTAAGAGCCCGGCGCTTCAATGCGTCAGGCTCTTTGCTTTTGTCGGTCAAACTATTAAAGGATCTTGCAGATCACTCCTGCATTCTTGTGAATACCAGCTCGTAACCATCATCACCATAGTTGAGAGATCTGTTAACTCTACTGATGGTTGCTGTGGAAGCTCCGGTCTTCTCTGCTATCTCAAGATAAGTTTTCTTATCCCTGAGCATTGAAGCCACTTCAAATCTCTGTGAAAGAGAAAGAAGCTCATTCACGGTGCACAGATCCTCGAAGAAACTGTAGCACTCCTCTTTATTCTGCAGGCAGAGTATTGCATCAAATAAATGATCAACAGCATCTGTTCTGATCTTCTTGTTCATTAAAATAAACCTCCAATTATGTCAAAAAATTGCTTTCACACTTAAATATTTTATCACGCTAAACTTTTAAAGTAAAGTAGCTAATTTTCTGTTATAATGGAAGCGGTTAAAACCAGAAAGGATTAAGATATGAAATTAAGACCATGTATCGATATCCATAACGGAAAAGTTAAGCAGATAGTGGGTTCCAGCCTCAAGGACGAAGGTAGCAGCGCCAGTGAGAACTTCGTTGCTGAAGCCGGGGCAGATTTCTATGCCAGGATGTACCGGGAGCTTGGGCTTTCAGGGGGACATATTATCCTTCTTAATCCCGTAGACAGCCCCTACTATGAGCTCACCAAGAAGCAGGGTCTTGCTGCCCTATCAGCTACTCCAGGACTTTTACAGATAGGCGGTGGAATCACAGCGGATAATGCAGCTGAGTTTCTTGATGCCGGAGCATCCCATGTCATAGTCACCTCCTATGTGTTCAAGAATGGCCGTATCAATCACACCAATCTTAAAAAGCTTGTTAAAGCGGTAGGAAAAGAAAAGCTGGTCCTTGATCTGTCCTGCAAAAAGGATGGGGATGATTACTATATAGTCACTGACAGATGGCAGAAAATGTCCACTGTCATGTTAAACGACGAAACACTTGAGGAGCTGTCAGATTCCTGCGACGAATTCCTTATTCACGCAGCCGACGTTGAAGGCAAGCAAAACGGCATAGAAGAATCCGTAGCCAAGCTCCTTGGAAACTGGGCTAAAAAGCCAATAACCTACGCCGGTGGAGTTCACAGCCTGTCAGACATAAAAGCCCTCAAAAAGCTGGGAAAAGGGAAGGTAGATGTTACCGTAGGAAGTGCCCTTAAGATCTTTGGTGGCACCCTGGAACTAGACGAGATCATTGCTGCATGCAAATAAAATAATTCATTCGCGCAAAAGAGCCATCTGACATAAGTCAGATGGCTCTGATGATTAATCATTGTTACAATCTTGCAAATTCAAAAATATCTATTTTTAAA